>WTKB01000131.1 GCA_011524575.1 Aquimarina sp. | reverse complement strand
TTACTCAATAAAAAAGGGAGATGAAATTTTTAAAATTTCATCTCCCTTTTTTATGTATGGTTATTAAATAAGTTTTATACGATTTATTTAATAATTTTAGTAGTTTCTACTGTACCATTTTCTAATACCACAGATACTACATAAGTTCCGTTGTTTAAATTAGCTAAATTTAAAGAAACTTCTGTACTATCAATTCCTTGTGTATTGATTACAGATTGTCCTAAAAGATTAGAAATAATTACTTGAGAGATATTCCCATTAGAATTGATATTTAAGTAATCCACTACAGGGTTTGGATAAGTCACTACCTCTAGTTCTGGCTGATCTAATAATTCTGTACTGTTAAAGGTATCTTCATTAGCAACTACTAATGATTTTGCAGCACTAGATCCACCTACAACAGTAACCATAATATATGGTGCGTTAGAAGTTTCACTAGAGTAAAATCTAAATTGCTCGTTTCCTGAATTTTCACCTTTTAATCCTAGTGAAATACTACCCGCACTGTAATTATCAATAAAGTAAGAAGAGATAGGCATATTGTAAGTAGCAGTTGCTGTACCTCTAAAGTTAATGATGTTTAATTTATCACCAAGAGCTGGAGCATTTGAGAAGTTTACTGAACCTTCAGTCCATGAATTATTAGTTTCGTAGATTCCAGCTTCTAATACTTCTGTTCCAGATCTTACGTTTCCAGATACTACCACAGAAGCATCAATTACTCGACCTGATACGTTAGAAGTATTGAATTTTACGTAAGTACGTCTTGTGTTATTGTTAGTATCACCTCTTTCTTTAATTCTTACTAAAGTTTCGTTTCCATAAGTATTATTTACATAAGAACCTGCTCTTGTGTAACTATCGTCAGTTGCAGGAACTAAAATAGTACTTGTTTGCATTCCATAAGCTAATTCTAAAGCTTTAGTAGCGTATCTTCTTCCAAGGATTCTTTGGCTATAGTTATCAAAATGTGTTTCATCAATTTCACTACCACTTTCTAAACCATCAGCATTTGTTGTTAAACCTACAGATTCCGCATAGTCAGAAGAACTAATCACAGATGAAATACCTTCCATCATGTTATTGAAGTTATCGTTATCATTATCATCATCTCTATCTTGACTTAATTGTCCAGCAATTAAAGGAACATTTCCAAATTCATTTCTAAGAGCAGTAACAATCGTGTTTAAACTGTTAAGATAAGTTGAGGTACTATTTCTATTCGCTTCTCCTTGGTGCCATAAAATTCCTTTTAATTCACCACCAGCATTTAATGCTTGACGTGTTCTTGCCACCGCTTCGTTGTAGAAAGTACCACCTACAGCCCATTGTGAGATATTAGTTCCTCCTTGAGCATTACAAACAATACCTATTTGCTTACCTGTAATTTGATTCATTACTTTTCCAAAAGTGTAAGAATAATTTACACCTTGGTAAGCTGTTGTTTTTTTAATAGTAGAATACCTATTCATTCCTCCACGAGCAGCTTCCCATGCGCCATTTGCATTTAAAAGATCCACACCAGATAAAGCTACATTATCTTGAGCTTCAATTAAACCACGACCAGCAGTATTTGACTGACCAATTACTAAGAAAATATCTCTAGAATCGTTTTCTTCAACTTCATCTTCTGTAATTTCTAAGTAAGAAGCATAAGCACCACCACTAAGCTCTTTACTATAGATATAAATCATTTTATTTTGATTGCTGTTATCACTCACGGCCAAACTAAGTGTTCCATTTCCAGAAGTTGTCTCAGCTTGTACAAGCGAAGTAACATCAACACTCACCCAACGGTACGCAGTAGTTAAACTTGCATTCGCATGCGCACTAAAACTAGGGGCATTGTTATAGGTTATGCTTCCCTCATTCCAGTTATCATTAGATACGTAGTTTATAGATGCATTTAGATTTGTTTTTGCTTTAGCATAAATATATAGTTTAGCAGAACTTACATTTTCGTAGTTTGATACATCATACTTTAAAAATGTATTTCTAAGATAAGTTACGTTACTAGAAGGTGTTTTTACAAGTAGTGTGTTTACAGCTCCAAAATTGTTGTTTGCATAACTTCCCCCACGAACGTAAGCATCATCTGTAACTGTAGCTTTATCTTGTCCAAAAGATAAAAGTGTACTGAGCGTACATAAAAATAAACTTGATTTACTAATAATTCCCATTGATAATTATAATATAAAATTGTTTTCTAGTTTAAAACCTATTAAATCACAGGTCTTTGTTGGTGCAAATCTAGTAACTAAACACATATATTTAACTATATATCTGTTTTTTAACAAAACTTTAACATTTGCATCTATCTAATTTACAAGGTTTTGAGATTTGTTTATTAGAATATACAGCGCTAAATAATTTCTTTTTTATGTGTAGTTTGTAGTAGGGGTCAGGAGTAGTAAAGACTTCGTTCAGTTTTTACTATAAACTTTTCGAGAAAAAGCTTACTTACTGATGTTACGCAAACCTATAGATTTATCTCATGATTTTTTATTTTAGAACTTGTTTAAAAGGGAATACAAACTGTAGTTCAAAAGTTTAAGATTAATTGGTATTAGTTTAATTATTAATTTGTAAGCTGTAAATTTGTAAGCATAAACGAGATATATGATTACTTTTGGTAATTATACCAATTCTGTTTTTACATGCGATAAGTTTTTAATATCTTTATAAGATGGGAA
>WTKB01000025.1 GCA_011524575.1 Aquimarina sp. | reverse complement strand
TATAAAAGCTTGTTTAAAGGCACTACTTACTATAATACAGTATTTTAAGAATTGGGATCATTTTAATAAGGACTTACCTATTTCAAGGTATGCTCATTATTCAACAGTAACCCAAAACCTTAAACTTTTAAATTATAGTTTGTATTCCTTTAAACAAGTTCTGATTATGGTGTAAAATCCCTATAATAATACAATTAAAATAACAGGAGAGATTTATGAAAAATATAAATAAATCAAAGCCAGTTTTGGTTACTGGTGCTAACGGATATGTTGCTAGTTGGTTAGTGAAAAAATTATTAGACGAAGGTAGGACTGTTCATGCAGCAGTTAGAAATCCTGAAAATAATGAAAAAGTAGGTCACTTGAAAAAAATGGTAAGTGATGCTAAGGGCGAACTTCATTTTTTCAAAGCTGATCTATTAACACCAAATGCCTACAAAGAGGCAATGCAAGGTTGTGAATTGGTTTATCATACCGCTTCTCCTTTTAAAACCGATGTAAAAGACCCAGAAAAAGAATTGATACTACCTGCTGTGAATGGTACAGCTAATGTCTTAAATACAGCTAAAGAAGTACCCTCTGTTAAAAGAGTAGTGGTAACAAGTAGTTGTGCGGCTATTTATACTGATGCGATTGATTCGGTCAATGCACCAAATGGAAAACTCACAGAAGACATTTGGAACACAACAGCCTCTTTAGACTATCAACCTTATTCTTACTCCAAAACTTTAGCAGAAAGGAAGGCTTGGGAGATCGAAAGCAGCCAAAACCAATGGGATTTAGTAACCATTAATATGTGTTTAGTTATGGGACCTTCTTTAAATCCATATAGTGATTGTGAAAGTATGAATATTCTTAAAATGCTTGGAGGTGGCGAAATGAAAATGGGAGCCCCAAAACTAGGTATAGGTGTAGTTGATGTTCGGGATGTTGCCGAAGCTCATTTTAAAGCTGGATTTATACCAGATGCAAATGGTAGGTATATAACAGCTGCTCATAACACCGATTTTTTAGAAATGGGTACGGTTCTTTTGCCAAAATATGGAGATAAATTTCCATTACCAAAAAGAGCATTGCCAAAATGGTTATTAATGTTAGTCGGGCCGATGATTAATCCGTTGTTTTCTCGTAGATTTCTCCGAAACAATGTTAATATTCCATGGAATGCCGATAATTCAAAAATTAAAAAAGATTTAGGTTTGACATTCCGACCTTTGAAAGAAACTATGGAAGATTCTTTTCAGGTTATGATTGATGAAAGAATTTTAAAAGCAAAATAATCACGACTATAGCAGTTGTGGTTTTTAGAGCTTGTTTAAACTAAATACAAACTTTTGGATTACAGGAAGTAGTGAGTTTAAACAAGCTCTTAACAAAATACATGGGGGGTGAGAGTTAGTTTAAACTAGCTCTAATGAAAAGACCAATTGGTATAAAATACAAGGATACATAAAAAATGATTGATAAAAAGTCAAATATCAAATGGAGTAAGTTTCTCAGTCTTGTACTAAGGCATAAACCAGAAATAATTGGATTATCATTAGATGAACAAGGTTGGGTTACTACTAAAAGTCTAATCGAAAAAATGAATGAATATGGTAAACAAATTGATTTAGAAACACTGTTAATTATTGTAGAAACTAACAATAAAAAGAGATTTGGATTTAATAAAGATAAATCAAAAATAAGAGCAAATCAAGGGCATTCATTAGATATAGATTTAGGATATATTCAAAAGACACCTCCAGATATATTATATCATGGAACAGCACAGAAGTACATGGATAGTATATTTAAAATTGGACTGGAAAAGAGAAATAGACATCAAGTTCATCTTAGCAAGGATATGGAAACAGCTTATAATGTTGGGCAACGTCATGGCAAACCTATAGTACTTAAAGTATTTGCAAAACAAATGTATAAAGATGGATTTAAGTTTTTTGAATCTGAAAACAAGGTTTGGTTAACCAACAATGTCCCAGTAAAATATTTAGCACATGTTTAAACTCACTACTTCTTGTAATCCAAAACTTTAAACTTTTGAATTCCAGTTTGTATTCCCTTTAAACAAACTTTTAGCAAAAAATAAAAACAGTGATTAATTTCTATGATCTATACGAACGAAAAAATAATTGAAAGACTTGAATCAGGAGAAAACCTAAAATATCTTCTTTTTTGGGGCCACCGAAAATCTAACCAAATTACAAAATCTTGTTTTAGTCAATGGTATGAATCGGAATTTGAGGTTAATGGGGTGAAGTACCCTACTGCCGAACATTATATGATGGCAGAAAAAGCACTATTGTTCGGTGACAAAGAAATTTATCAGGAGATAATCGATTCAGAAAAAGCAGGGGAGGTTAAAGAACTTGGACGAAAAGTAAAAAATTTTAACCAAAGGGTTTGGGAGGAAAATCGATTTGAAATTGTAGTTAGAGGTAATTTCCACAAGTTTAGTCAAAACTCAGAATTGTCTGAATTTTTGAAAAATACTAATAATCGAATTTTAGTTGAGGCAAGTCCTGTAGATAAAATTTGGGGAATCGGAATCGCTCAAAATGACAAGAATGCTCAAATTCCATATTACTGGAACGGACTGAATTTACTAGGTTACGCATTAATGGAAACAAGAGATCTTTTAAATAAAACACTTGTTAACTTTTAGAGTTTGTTTAAAGGGAATTACACGAAGTAG
>WTKB01000300.1 GCA_011524575.1 Aquimarina sp. | reverse complement strand
TGATCTTTGAAATCGATATAAAATAAATTGAAGTATTTTTTCTTTATACGCATTAGAAAAATTAAGCATAGGTTTAGTTATGGTTTATTTTTCTAATAAAGTAAAAAGAAACGATTTATTATTTCGATTTTAAAGATTAATTGGTATGATTATTCATCTGCGAAAGTTAGTGATTAATTTCGTGCGTTTGCCCTAATTAACATCTTTAATTTGTTCAACTATTACTCCTGATTTTTCTAAAAATGATATTCCAGAAGTATCTTTATAACCATTTACATATACTACACGAGTAATACCTGATTGGTAGATTAATTTACTACACTCTCGACATGGAGATAGTGTAATATACAGTGTAGCCCCTTTACAGGATTGTGTAGAAGCAGCTACTTTTAAAATAGCATTGGCTTCTGCATGTAATACATACCATTTTGTAATTCCATCCGTATCTTCACAGGGGTTTTCAAAACCTTTAGGAGTACCATTATAACCATCAGAAATAATCATACGATCTTTTACAATGATAGCACCTACTTTTTTTCGTTGACAGTGAGAGAGTTTTGCCCATTCAAAAGCCATTCTTAGGTAGGCTTTGTCAAATTTTAATTGTTTTTCACTATTCATTTCAGCTATTAAATATTATTGAATTTTTCCCAATCTTTCCACACCACTTCAAAGCCTTGTTTTTGTAGCATTTCACTAATTTCTTTAGTAGAACGTTCATCCGATATTTCAAATTGTTCTAAACTTTGAGGATCCACGACATAACCACCAGGATTGGTTTTGGAAGCGGCACTAATAGAAGTAATTCCAAGTTTAACTACATGATCTCTAAAAATAGGATGTTCACGTGTGGATAGTGATAGTTCTACATCTTCATCTAAAAGCCTAAAAGCACAAATGGTTTGCACCAGATGTCTATCGGTCATTTCTACCTTAGGCTCAAGCCCACCGGAGTGCGGTCGAAGCCTAGGAAAAGAGATGGAGTATTTTGTTTTCCAGTAGGTTTTTTGAAGGTATTTGAGATGTAAAGCAGTAAAAAAACTATCTGTACGCCAATCCTCTAATCCAAAAAGGGCTCCAAGTCCTATTTTATGAATACCTGCTTGCCCTAGTCTATCAGGGGTTTCTAATCGGTAGTAAAAATTACTTTTTTTACCTTTTGGGTGATGTTTTTTATATTCATCTTTATGGTAGGTTTCTTGGTAAACCAATACCGCATATACACCCGATTGTGATAATTGTTCGTATTCAGAAATTTCTAAAGGTTGTACCTCTATAGATATATTACTAAAATGCGTACGAATGAGTGTTACTGCATGGTCAATATAGGGTACACCTACTGTTTTATTGGCTTCTCCTGTTACGAGTAAAATATGATCGTAACCTACACTTTTAAGATGAGCTACTTCTTTTAATATTTCCTCATCGGATAGTGTACGTCTTGCAATTTTATTGGTCATACTAAAACCACAATAGGTACAGATATTTTGACATTCATTACTTAAATACATAGGGGCATACATCTGCATGGTATTGCCAAAACGTTTTTTAGTAAGTGACGCACTTTGCAAGGCCATCTGTTCTAGAAAAGCATCAGCAGAAGGAGATAGCAGGGCTTTAAAATCTTCTAAGTCTCTTTTGGGTTTAGAAAGTGCTCTTAAAACATCTTCTTGTGTTTTTGCATAGATGTCTGTAGCTACTTGATCCCAGGAATAGGTGTCAAATACAGTTTTAAAACTATTTTTTAAAATAGCTTTTGGCTTTGGACTAGGGCTTTTTAAAGGAACACGATGTAGGAGATTACTCATAATTATAAATCATTTAGGAAAGAAGTAAGAGGACTACTGGCTTCAGCGGCTTTTTTAATTACAGGAGCTAGTTTTGCCTCATAGGCCGCTCTACCAGCTTCTACAGCTTGTTTAAAAGCATAACCCATTTTTTCAGGGTTTTGAGAAACGGCAATTGCAGTATTTACAAGTACGGCATCTGCTCCTAATTCCATAGCATGTGCGGCATGTGAGGGAGCACCAATACCTGCATCTACAATTACAGGAACATTACTTTGATCAATGATAATTTCTAAAAAATCTAAGGTTTTAAGTCCTTTGTTACTTCCTATAGGAGCACCAAGAGGCATGACGCATTGTGTACCTACTTCTTCCAAACGCTTACACAATACAGGATCAGCATGAATGTAAGGCATAACCACAAAACCTAATTTTACAAGTTGCTCTGCGGCTTTTAAGGTCTCTATAGGATCGGGTAATAAATATTTAGGATCAGGGTGAATTTCTAATTTAATCCAATTGGTTTGTAAGGCTTCTCGTGCGAGTTGTGCAGCAAAAACAGCTTCTTTAGCATCTCTTACTCCTGAGGTATTCGGTAATAAGTGAATATGTGGGTGTTTTAAATGCGAAAGAATTTGATCATTTTCTTTTTTATCTGTGGCGAGTTCTACGCGTTTTAAAGCTACAGTAACCAGTTCACTTTCGCTGGCAAGCAAGGCTTTTTCCATTTGTGATGCTGCTTTAAATTTCCCTGTTCCTGTAAAAAGTCTAGAGTTAAATGTTTTATCAGCAATCGTTAAAGGTGTATTCAAAATAAAAATGGTGTTAATAATACCAATTAATTTTTAAAATCGCTATAATAAATCGTTTCTTTTTCCTTTCTACTTTATTAGAAAAATAAACCGTAGC
>WTKB01000074.1 GCA_011524575.1 Aquimarina sp. | reverse complement strand
TTGCCTAAGCTACATGGTTCCCGTAGAAAGTTAGAAGATGTCATTGTAACATTAGCAGAAATATGTACAGATGATAATGTGAAAACTTATTTACAACAAAATCCAATAGATAGGGTAGCGTACCCTAATATTAAATACAAACTCTCATTTGAAAAGTTAACACGAATGTATGACGCATTAGTGGTTAATGGTTTTGCTAGTTATGCCGAAGCTTAAAAAAGCGCTTTATGAGTATGCAACATCACATAGACTTATCACATATACAGGAAGGCTTAGAGCTATGTGTTTATGCAGATAATGCAGATTTGTTATTTGAGAATACAGATACAAATTTACATGAAGCAAGGTATCAAATAAAAGAAGGTTGTACTTATGATTTTGCTTTTGAAATTTCTAATTCTAGTGAAGCTAAATTTGACTTAAGTAATTATTCACTATCATGTCCTTACAATAAAACTATTGTTAAGGTCCGAAAAAATAGGAGATATGAAGGGGTTATATCTCCAAATATTTATGTAGGTACCTTACAGTTGCAAGTAAGTTGTGAATCTTCGGGTAAGCACTATCCTATTGAACTAGAAGTTCAATCAGTAAAAACTACCTACAGGCAAGATTATAGAAAAATGCTTTCTGATATTGCTGAAAAATGTGTGGATTTAATATTACAGTCTAGTGCTCCAACACACCAAAGTATTACTATTGACCCAACTTTAGATGCACAATCTTTATATCAACGTTTTGCATTTATTAAGTCAATGATTCTTTCTGAAGAATTTGAACTATCAATACATCAAATAATTCAAAATCCATCAACTGCCCGAAAAAATGAGTCACGGTTAATGGATGTTCGTAGTTTAAAAAGGATTTCTTCAAAACAAACTAGAGCTTTAATACAAGGAAGTAAAAGAATGAGTTTGCCTAACAATCACAGTTTACGCGAACGTTATCAAATTGATAGTATTGCAACAAGTATTGAAGGTTTTTCAAAAACAGAGCATTTAGACACTAATGAAAACCGATTTATAAAACATGCACTACAAAACTATTTACATTTTTGTGAAGAGTTAACTAGTCATCCAAAAGCAGCAGAGCAACTTAAAAAAGAAGCAAAACAAGTTATTGAAGCTTTAGATAATTATTTACAAGATCATTTTTTTAAACAAATTTCAAGACCCCGTACCCTAAATTTAAACAGCCCTTTGTTACAAAGAAAATCAGGATATAGGGAGCAATTAAAAATTTGGTTGCAATTTGATTTAGCTGCTAAACTTATTTGGGAAGGAGGAGAAGACGTTTATAGTGGTGGTCAAAAAGACATCGCTACCCTTTATGAATATTGGTTGTTTTTTAAATTGATTGAGTTGGTGCAAAAAGTATTTCATGTTGAAAGTTCTTCAATACAAAATATGTTTAAATCATCCAATAAAGGGATTGATTTGCAATTAAAACAAGGTGACTTTAATGTAATTAATGCGGTTTATACTAAAGGGAAAAGGGATTTACAAGTAACATTATCATACAATAAATCTTTTTCAAATAAAGTTAAGTCTACAAGGAAAGACCAAGGGAGTTGGACAGTGCCTATGCGTCCTGATTATACCTTATCTATTTGGCCAAAAGAGATAAGTATAGATAAAGCCGAAGAAGAGGAACAAGTCGTACACATACACTTTGATGCTAAGTATAAAATAGCCAATTTAAAAGATTTTTTAAATGGTGACCAAAATTACTCTAGTGACAAAACAGAAGAAGAGGTTTTAAATGAACAAAAAGACTTCAATAAAAAGGGTATGTATAAAAATGGAGATTTGCTAAAAATGCATGCCTACAAAGATGCGATTAAAAGAACAGGAGGTGCTTATGTGTTATATCCCGGAACAGAGCATAAAAAACTTGAAGGTTTTCATGAAATATTACCAGGATTGGGAGCTTTCTCTGTTTCTCCAAATTCTAGAAATGAAACGGATAATTTAGAAGATTTTTTAATTCTGGTTTTAGAACATTTTCAAAATAGAGCTTCACAAAGAGAAAATATTGCTCATAAAACTTATCAAATCACTAAAGAAATACAAAAAGAAGGTTTAAATGAACCTATCCCTGAATATGTTAATGGTGAAAAGTTAATCCCTGATGATACCTATGTTTTAGTTGGTTATTATAAAGATCAGTCACATTTGGATTGGATTGAAAAAAGGAATCTTTACAATTTTAGAATGAATAATAACCGAGGAGCATTAAAATTAAATTATGAAACTTTTAATGCTAAGTACTTATTGTTACATACATCTGGTGATAAATATTCTAAAAAGTTATATAAAATTGTTCGTCCCGAGTATAGAGTTACAAATAAGGAAACTCTAGTTAGATTAGGATATAATAAACCAAGCCAACCTAGTTATTTAGTGGTTAAATTACAAGCATGCAATGATGCTGAGTTTAAAGATGTTTTGTGGGATTTTAGAAATTTAAAAAATTATAAGTCAGGTCGTGCTTCTGCAATTCCTTTTACAGTTTCATTGAGAGATTTTTTAAATTCAAAAAAACTTTAATTTATAATTTTTAATCAAACAAGCAATTGTCTAATAATAATTAGAGAATCCCTCATATGGCATTAAAATACAAACAATCATCAAGCCTAAACTCTAAGCATCATCAAAATCCAGCTTTAAGCTATCGCTTTTGGCGTAGCTCATACAA
>WTKB01000038.1 GCA_011524575.1 Aquimarina sp. | reverse complement strand
AAATCTTAATAAAATGAAAAAAGTAATTTTATCATTACTAATGTTATTAGCTTTCCAATTAACAGCTAATGCACAGACAGAATTTAAAATTGTTACTGTTGTAGAATCAATTGTACCTAATGGATTAGGTCGATCTAGAATGATTGTAGCTAATGAAACCAAAGACCATAAAGAATATACTGTTACAAGAACAGGTGATAAAGAAACAGATCAAAAAAACAAATCTGATAGAGGTGAAATTAGAACTAAAAGTTATGATGAAACCAAACTTTTAAACTTCTTTAATATTGGTGGAATTCGTTTTCAAAATATTGCTGCTAATGATGCTATAGTAGTTTCAAAATTAAATGAAATGACTGCACAAGGTTGGGAGCTCTTCAGTGTAACTTCAGGTGTAGAATCTGTTGGTGGAAAAGATGATAAAAAAGGTATTTACGTGACAAGGTATTTATTTAAAAAATAATCACTAGAAAATATTATAAAAGCTCAGTTATTTAACTGGGCTTTTTTTTTAACGAAAAACTCCCCTATTCTAATAGAATAGAGGAGATTCTTACTTAACATACTAAAACAATAAAACTTCAATTTCTAGAATTAAAGTTTATTACTTATTAACCCTACACCAAATATATGTTTACTGTAGGTTTGCATAGTTATATATGTTTTTTTACAGGTTAAAATATCTTTAAAAAGCTTAAAAACACGCTTAAATACACAATATGTGTGGAAATAAGAATTTTTATGTGCTTTTTTAAATTGATTAAAAGTTTCTTATAATCAATTGTTGAGAAAATTTATCAATAGAATTATAATGTTAATTTTATACTCCATCAATAAAAAAAGGTGTCATTTCTGACACCTTAAAAATTGAAGTTTGAGTTTGTTACAATTATTTTTTAAACTTACTTAATATTTCTTTCATATGTTCTCCAGCAGCTTCTCTTCCACCTAATCCATAAGATAGAGCAATTACTACAGCAATAGCACCAAATAATAATCCAAAGGCTAATTCAACAATACTATTAGCAATCCCCATAGTTCTTAAAGAAATAGCTACAAATAAGGCTATAATAGCTCCTCTAGCAATAGATGCTACAAATTTATTTCCTTCTGATTTAGATAATACATTATAGAATAAAGAAGCAATAAAATTACCAATCACTAAAATTACTAACCCAAATAAAATTTGTCCTGATAAGTCTAGTACGGTTCTTAAAATATCATTTAATTGAGTTAATTCTAATTTCTCAATTCCTGTAAGTATCCCAAAATATACAATGTAAAAGTACATTAAACCACTTACTATTTTTGAGATCTTTTGGTTCTCACCAATGACTTTATCTAAATGCATTTTTTGCACTAATGAATCTGCACCTAAACTATTCAATAAATCTCCAACAAAGTCAGTTAAATACTTTCCTCCTACTACAAATAAGGTAATGATTACTGCAGCAGCCAATATATTAGGTAAAGTACCCATTACACTATTTAAAATGTTATTAGCAGGATCACTAATAGCACTAATCTCTAAACTATTTAAAGCCTGAATTATAAAAGGAATTAAAATTACAATGAAAACAACTTTTTGTAAAACATTAGCAATTTTAGCTGTATCCTTAATTTTTAATTTACTAGCTACTTTATCCAATAAAGTAGAACCCATTCCTATTAAGCTAGAAGCTACTTTTGCTATAATATAACCTACAAAACCAATTACTCCTGCAGCAATTAAATTTGGTAAGAAACCTAAAATATTATCTAATAAATTTTTAACTGGATCTAAAACACCTTCTAATCCAAGTGTACTCAATACAAGTAATAAAACAAAAAGTAATATTATAAAGTAAACGAAACTTGCTATGAAAACATTCACATTAGTTCCTCCTAAGTTTTCTCCTAATATTTTTTCATCCCAACTCGTTTTCTTTAAAAGTTTTAAAACTAGTTTTTTAATCATTTTTGCAATAAATCTACCTACAACAAAAATTAATAAAGCTGATAATAATACTGAAATCTTTCCATTAAGCCCGATAATCGAAAAGATACTGTTAATAGAGTCTGTAATCTCTTTCATGATATGATTTTTATGTTATTTTGTAAAAATATTTAACACAAATCGCTAACTTTAAACAACAGTTTTATAACAACTGATGTTTCCGTAAAAAGTATCTTAATTCAGTTTAAGTACTTTTTATATTATATTTAGTATTAGAAGAACACACTTTATAGATAACTATGGACACTTCATTTTTTGAAAAAGAAAACGAGAGACTTAAAGCAGAAATTAAAAAGTTTGAGGATGAAAAAATGCAAAAATGGGGAAAAAGAATAAAGTGGGCTAAACGTTTTTCTGGTTGGTTTTTAGGTAAAAAGTTAAAATCAGCAATCAATGAATTTTTCACTGAATTACAAGAAAAACGCTCTGTAACAAAAGACACCCTTTCTGAATTAATGGCAGCAATTTTTATGCGTATTACTCGTATAGGTGCCTTCTTATTTATTACCTCACTTTTACCTGCGCTTTTATTAATTCTTCAGGTGTATTATTTAAGAAATCAGAATAAGTTAATAAGTGGTCAAAACAATAGATTAGAGCAACAGACATATTTACAAGAAGCAGATCGAAGAAGCTATATGACAGGTGTACTTGACGATATGATTAAAGAAGTTACTACCGAAGGTTATAGAAATGGAGGGAAAAT
>WTKB01000003.1 GCA_011524575.1 Aquimarina sp. | reverse complement strand
AAAACCTTAAACTTTTGAATTACAGTTTGTATTCAGTTTAAACAAGCTCTAAGAAATACTTTTGTATAAGTACTTAATCCATTCTAAGGATTTTTGCTGGTGTAATTCTGGAAATAAGTTGTGTAGGCAGCCAAAGTGTTACACAACAAAGCAGTACTGTACCTATATTTAAACCCATAAAATACAAGAAACTAAGCTTTACAGGAGCTACATTTACATAATAGTTTTCAGGATTAAGGGTAATTACTTTAAAAGAATACTGTACACCAATAGCTACTAAGCCTATCAAGTTCCCCCAAAGCAACCCTTTTCCAATAATATAAACCGCTTTATAGATAAATATTTTACGAATACTTGCTGTATCTGCTCCTAGTACTTTAAAAAGCCCTATAAAATGCTTTTTTTCGAGTATTAATACCAGTATCATGGTTACCATATTCACCGAGGCAATAAAAATCATAATTAAAATAATGCCTCTAATATTTACATCAAAAAGCAATAACCACTGGAAAACCTGTGCGTATTTTTCAGTAATTGGCGTGCTGTCTAGCACTGAAGGAATTTGACCATAAACCTTTTTATTTACAGCTTCTATAGCTTCAAAATCACGAACTAAAACCTCATACCCTCCAGTTTGATTGGACTCCCATTTGTTCATTTTAATAAAGTGACGCATATCTGTAAACACATAACCTTTATCGAAATCTTGGTAACCAGAGTTAAACAAGCCTGTAATTTTAAAATTCCGAATATTAAAACGAGATTCATTTTTTAAGAAATATACCTGTGCATTATCCCCTAGTTGATACCCCAGCCTTTTGGCTAACAGCTCCGACATTAAAATTTCAGTACTTATTTTATTGGTATAATCAGGTAGTTGTCCTTGAGTAATAAATTTAGAGAGTTGTTCCCAGTTGTACCCTGAGGTTACCCCTTTAAAAAGCACTCCTTCAAAATCTTGGGCCGTTCGTAGAATACCTGCTTTTACCGTTACAGGTTGTATAGCAGTAACACCATTGATATCCAAGATATTTTGTTGTAAATCAGTATGGATATTCATAGGTTTTAAAGCAACCCCACTACGATTATTATTAAAATATCCAATGGAAATATGCCCTGTAGGAAGTGCCATTTTCTCTCGGATTTCATGTTGTAAGCCTTTTCCAAAAGCTACCGCAAGAAGCATTGTGATTTGACTCAAAGCAATAGCAATAATTGCTATTTTGATAACCGTAGTTGTTACACTATTTTTGTAGTTTTTACTTCGTATTAACTTCTTGGCAACAAAAAATTCAAAATTCAATGTGTGTACAATATTTAAAGTGTTTAACCAAAGGTACATTAATTCTATTAGTACTCCTATTTTGTAGTTGTAGAAACTTTCATCAGGTACAATCTCAAAATATACCAAATACTTCTAACATTCCTGATTTAAAAGAAAGTAAAAGCGATACCATTGTTTTTGGGGCGCAACAAACTTCCTATTATTTACCTTTATTAAAAGATAAAAAAGTGGCAGTGGTTGCCAATCAAACCAGTATTTTATGGAGTAGTAATGGAAAAAAAGTCCATGTAGTAGATACCCTACTCACACAAGGGGTTTCCATTAAAAAAATATTTGCTCCAGAACATGGTTTTAGAGGACAACAAGATGCAGGCGAAAAGGTCAATCATGGAGTAGATCAAAAAACAGGACTGCCTATATTTTCTTTGTATGGAAGTCAAAAAAAACCCTCTAAAGAAACGTTAAAAGGTATTGATGTTCTTGTTTTTGATATTCAGGATGTAGGAGCACGTTTTTATACGTATTTATCTACTTTACATTATATTATGGAAGCTGCGGCTGAGCAGCAAATTCCAGTAATAGTATTCGATCGCCCTAATCCTAATGGACATTATATTGATGGCCCCGTACTCCAACCAAATTGCAAAAGTTTTGTGGGCTTACACCCCGTACCAATTGTTTATGGCATGACCATTGGCGAATATGCCCAGATGATTAATGGAGAACGTTGGCTTAAAAACGGCATACAATGTGACTTAACCGTAATTCCATTACAAAATTACACACATACTACTACTTATGAATTGCCAGTAATTCCTTCACCTAATTTGCCTAATGCACAATCTATACAATTATACCCAAGTTTGTGTCTTTTTGAAGGAACAAATGTAAGTGTGGGTCGGGGTACGGACAAACAATTTCAGATTTATGGCTCTCCGTGGTTGCCCGTATCGGACTTTAGTTTTACACCCGTTTCTAGAACAGGAGCTGTCCACCCTAAAAATCAAGGAAAGTTATGTTATGGGAAAGATTTAAGAGCTGTTAAAGCACTACCTAGTTTAAATTTAAATTATTTAATGACTGCTTACCAGCAAACCACACAGCCGTCTAAGTTTTTTAATACGTTTTTTGATAAACTTTCAGGGAATATCCAGTTAAAAAAACAAATACAACAAGGTATGGATGTTACAAGTATTCGTCAAAGTTGGCAGCCTGATTTAGATACTTTTAAAAATATTCGATTGGAATATCTTTTGTATTGATAAGAGTGTCTCTTATGACTTGATTAAAGTACTCAACCTTAAACTTTTGAATTACATTTTGTATTCAGCTTAAACAAGCTCTAAGAAAATAGCTGAAGGTCGAAAAAAAGTATTCGAAATATTTGCAATACATCTTGATTACTTTTTTCTAGATACTTA
>WTKB01000336.1 GCA_011524575.1 Aquimarina sp. | reverse complement strand
CATTTTACCTCGCCGATAAGGCGCTATCCAGATGTTATGGCACACCGATTATTACAGCATTATTTAGATAATGGCTCCTCTCCTAGCGCCGAGGTTTACGAAGAAAAATGCAAGCATTCCAGTAATATGGAATATTTAGCTACTAAGGCTGAACGCGATTCCATAAAATACATGCAGATTCGTTTTATGCAGGATCATTTGGATGAAGAGTTTAAAGGAGTTATTTCTGGTGTGACCGATTGGGGAATTTATGTGGAGATTATATCAAATAAATGTGAGGGCATGGTAAGTGTACGAGATATGACTGATGATCGTTATGATTTTGATGAAGAGCAATATGCCTTGGTAGGTAGATCTTCAGGAAAAGTGTATCAACTTGGAGAAGAAGTGATTGTAAAGGTTAAAAACACTGACCTAATTAAGAAACATCTGGATTTTTATTTAATTCAAAAAGCATAAATCATTAATCGAAAATAAATTATGAAACAAATTATCTATTATCTGCTGGTTGTGGCATCTGTTACGGTTCAGGGACAAAGCTCAATTGAAAAATCCCTTGGAGATTTTAATACCTTAAAAGTGTACGATTTAATTAATGTTGAAATGATTAAATCCGATGAGAATAAGGCTGTGATTAAAGGTAGTGACAAAGAAGAAGTGGAATTTGTTAATAGGAATGGCAAATTAAAAATTAGAATGGATCCTGAACACGCTTTTAATGGTGATGGTATTGATATAACGCTTTACTTCAAATCGGTCGATGTTGTTGACGCTAACGAGGGTTCTAGAGTAAAAATTAAGCAAGCTGTTAAACAATATGAGATAGACTTAAAAACTCAGGAAGGCGGTTATATAGAGGCAAAGCTTGATGTTACTTACGCTAATATTAGAGCGGTTACAGGGGGTATTATACATACGACAGGTATAGCAAAAAACCAGGATGTTTCCGTTTATACTGGTGGTATTTATGAAGGCGAAGAGATGACCTCAGAGTTCAGTGAAGTGAGCATTCAGGCCGGGGGCGAGATCTTTGTTAATTGTTCTGATCGTTTAGAGATTAAAATAAAGGCTGGTGGTGATGTTTATATATACGGAAACCCTAAAATGGTGGATGAAAAAAGAGTGTTTGGAGGTCGTGTAAAACGTGTTGATTAAGTAGTCTCTTTTCTTATTTTTGTTACAAACCCCATGCTTTGTTATTAGACGATATATTAGCGGCTATTCCGTTTGGTATTTTACTAGCTTTTACCATAGGCCCAGTATTTTTTGTCTTGTTAGAAACCAGCGCTACTAAAGGCTTTGCTAGTGCAGTTATTTTTGATCTTGGGGTTGTACTTGCTGATATTATCTTTATTTTTCTAGCTTTTTTTAGTACCAATAAGTTACTCGAAAAGATAAAAGACGATCCCAATTTTCTTGTATTTGGTGGTGTTTTGTTGATTGTGTATGGCTTGATTTCTTTTATTAAAACATCCAAATCCTTCAGATCTATTGTAAGAGACTATCAAAAAGTTAAAATAAAGAAGGGGTACTGGAAGCTTTTTGTTAAAGGGTTTTTACTCAATTTTATTAATATAGGTGTACTTCTAGGCTGGTTAGGTTTTATTGTTATTGGCACTTCGATAACCTCTTCAGAAAATGGTGTTTTGGTTTTTATAAGTACGATGATTATTACCTATTTTATTACGGATTTGGTAAAAATTGCAGCGGCAAAGCGGCTGAGAAACCGTTTAACCCCTAAACGTATTTTTAAGACCAAGAAAATAGTTGCCTTAGTTATTCTAGGTTTTGGCATTCTGCTGCTATCACAGGGTCTATTTCCAGAATTGTTTGAGGAAGGAAAAGAGCAAATTCAAAAAGTGCAATCCTATTAAGTCGCATAACGTTAAAGATTCCACAAACATTTTTATTGGCACGTTTCTTGATTTATATTCTCACACTTAAATCATTAGTTAACCAAGTAATCTAAAATCATCATGAAAAAAACAATTACCACAGCAGTAACGGCATTTTTAGTAATGTTCAGCTTTGGTCAAAACAAGAAAGACCATTATGTCTTTCCAGAATTTAAAGAAGCTCTGGCCGTATTTAAAGACGGGTCTCAACAAAAGGGTTATTTAAACTACAACGGGCTTACCAAAAACTTTGCCCTATTGGAAGACGGAGAAATAAAATCTGTTTCTAAGAAAGACGCCAAAAATGTTGATATGGTCTACATCGAAAACAGAAAGTTTATCTACCGCGGAGACCAATTTTATGAGATTATTTTTAGAACCTCAAAAGTAGAGTTACTCGTTGAGTATAATGCCACCTTAAAAACAAATACTGAAGGCCGGAATGCCTACGGCAGTTCGTCTCAAACCACCTCAACCCAAGTTGTTTCCACCGTAGAAAATTCTAGTGTGCTCTTAAACACTGAACTACCTGAGGCTTACAGTGTTGAAATGAAATTGAACTATATTTTAACGGATAAAAAAGGGACGGAGTCTTTTAAGAGCCTTAACCAAATAAAAAAACATTACGCGAAGCATAAAAAGCAATACAAAGCGTACGTAAAGGCAAAAGATGTGGACTTTTACGATCCTGCAAGTGTCGGGGCGCTCATATCGTATTTAAAGTCTCTTAGCTAAATAAAAAAACCTCTTCAATTGAAGAGGTTTTTTTGAGGCGTCTAGCGGATTCGAACCGCTGTAAAAGGTTTTGCAGACCTCTGCCTA
>WTKB01000330.1 GCA_011524575.1 Aquimarina sp. | reverse complement strand
TCCCTTTAAACAAGCCTTGCATTCAAGTCATAAACGCAACTTCACTATCTTTGATTAGTTTATCGAATCTTTGATTCGGAGCCTCAAAGTCATACCTTTTTCTTGGTCTGTTGTTTAATTTTGATACAACGGTATCAATCTGTATTTGCGTTATGTTTTCAAAGCTAGTGTTTTTTAGGAAAAATATTGCCTTACTAGTCCGTTTAAATTTTTGTTAGTTTCTATTTTACAGCATGATATGGGTCTTCGAAATAGAAGTCAATATTAAGGCTTTCAGTAATTTCTTTGTGATTTGCAAACTCTTTTCCGTTATTTGATGTGATCGTGTGAATAAGAGCTTGTTTAAACGCACTACTTCCTGTAATCCAAAATTTTAAGAACTTGGACCACCTTAAAAGGACTTACATATCTCGATATGTGCATCATTTAAAAGTAAATCAAAAGCCTTGGTTTTTTTACTAAAGTTGCATTTATTTGTTGAATCTAAGCTCTAATAAATAAAAAGCTAAAAATAAAGCATGCTACGTACCCTTATAAAACCCATTTTAAAAATTTTCCCAAGACCTTTACTTATTTCTTGGAGCTTAAAGCTAAGCCCCGTGTTGGCGTGGTTGTATAAAGGGACAGCGTTTACCGATCCTATAGATGGTAAAAGTTTTCGCTGTTTTTTGCCTTACGGCTATCAAAACTTACGTAAAAACGCCTTGAGTCCTTCAACGCTTTCTTTGGAGCGGCACCGCCTATTGTGGTTGTATTTAAAAAATGAAACGGATTTTTTTACTAAAAATACAAAGGTGTTGCACCTCGCTCCAGAGCAAGCTTTTTACAAACGCTTTCAAAAACTTAAAAACTTAGATTATATCACTTGTGATTTGGAATCCCCCATAGCTGATGTCAAGGCAGATATTTGTGATTTGCCTTTTGAAGATAATAGTTATGACGTGATTTTTTGCAATCATGTTTTGGAGCATATCCCTGATGATAAAAAAGCCATGCAAGAACTCTATCGAGTGTTAAAACCTAAGGGTTACGCTATTTTACAGATTCCGTTAGATGCTCAAAAAGCAGAAACTTACGAAGATTTTAGTATCACCGATCCCAGTGAACGTGCCAAGTATTTTGGGCAATACGACCACGTGCGGGTGTATGGTATGGATTATTTTGATCGGTTACAAAATGTGGGATTTGATGCTAAGGCTTTACACTATGTGCAGTCGTTACCCCAAAAAGAGGTGGGGCGTTACGGATTAGATCCCAATGAAATTTTGCCAATTTGTTTTAAATAAGTAGCTTTGAAGTAAGATCATTATGTATAATTATGAAAAAATATTTACTCACCTTCCTTTTATTTGGTTTTTATTTAAACTTAATTTTTGGTCAAAAAAATGATATTAAAGTTACAGATAGTGCAAAGGAATATAAACATGAAATCACATTAAATACCTTGTACCTTATTTCTGGATTTCCTGAAATTAATTATGAATACCTTATTGATGAAGATAGTAGTGTAGGTTTGTCTTATGCTATAAATGGTGATTCAGGATTCAAAACAAAATATAGTCTTACCCCTCATTACCGTTTGTATATGGGCAAGAAAAGAGCTGGTGGTTTTTTTATGGAAGGAAATGGTTTTATGGTTTATACTGCTGGTGACTATGGCGATTATGTTTATGATCCTGTTACACAATCTTATGAATACCAAGATACGGAGTATAAAATGTATTTTGGTTTAGGAATTGCTGTTGGGGGTAAATTCATTGTAAAAGATACTTGGATTACAGAACTTTCAGCAGGATTAGGACGTTTACTTAACGATAGTCAAGAAAACTTGGATGTTCCTCTTTATCCAAGAATAGGAATCAGTATCGGAAAACGATTTTAGAGCCTGTTAAAATAGCTACTAAAGAAACTCCTACTCGTCAGCTCAAAAAAGCATCTTAATCCGTAAATTTGCACAAAATACAAACTTAGACGGATGCTTTTTAAATCTTTTGGTAATTTTTTGTTTTCCACACGCCTGATGGCGGTACTTTTTTTGGTATTTCCTATTGCTATGGGAATCGGTACGTTTCTAGAAAATGACTATGGAACACCCGCCGCTCGAATTTGGATTTATAATGCGTGGTGGTTCGAGCTAATTATGGCACTTTTATTACTCAATTTTTTAGGAAATATCTATAAGTACCGATTACTCGATCCTAAAAAGTGGCTCACACTTATTTTACACCTTTCTTTTATTTTTATTTTATTTGGAGCTTTTGTAACCCGATACATCGGTTACGAGGGGATTATGAATATCCGAGAAGGAGAAACTAAAAACACCTTTCTTTCCGAAAAGACCTATCTAAGTGTTTTAATGGATGGGGATTACAATGGGGAACTTAAAAGACGCAGAATTAAAAAAGCTTTAGAACTTTCTGAGCCTACAAAAAATGATTTTACCATTCACACCGATTTTAATCAGCAACCTGTAGTTATTGAGTACTTGGATTACATCAAAGGGGCTGAGGAAGGTCTTGTACCCGATGATTCTGGGGAGTTTCATTTAAAAGTAGTAGAAGCCGCAGGCGGACAACGTCACGATCACTTTTTAAAAGCAGGGGAGGTGAGTAATTTACATAACATACTTTTTGCACTGAATAAACCCACTGACGGAGCCGTAAATATTACTTATCATGAAGATACAGGAAAGCTAACCATTCAATCTCCATTTGAAGGGGATTATATGCGTATGGCAGACCAAAAAAGAGGACAATTACTAAAAGATAGTTTACAGGTTTTACAAATGCGTTCTTTGTATCAAATGGCAGGAGGGCAGTTTGTATTTCCAGATCCAGTATTGCGGGCTAAAAAAGATATTATTTCTAAACCTATAAAAGAAAAAACAGATGCAGATGCCTTAATTGTAAGGGTATCTACACAGAATACTTCTAAAACTTTCAAACTTTTGGGAGGAAAGGGGCTTTCTAACCCTTACACTACTTTTAAGGTAGGGAATTTAGAGATTTCGATGTGTTTTGGCTCTGAGGAATTGACCTTACCTTTTTCTTTAAAACTCAATGATTTTATTGCAGAAAAGTATCCAGGTACCGAGAGTGGTTATGCCTCTTTTAAAAGTAAGGTTGAAATTATAGAAGATAATACTCCGAACACTCCTTACGAAATTTTTATGAATCATGTACTAGATCATGGAGGATACCGTTTTTTTCAGGCTTCGTTTGATAAAGATGAAAAAGGTACGATTCTTTCTGTAAATCATGACTTTTGGGGTACACAAATAACATATCTCGGTTACTACCTTTTATATATTGGGCTATTAGGTATTTTACTTGTTAAAGGATCTCGTTTTAAAGATTTGGAGTCTAAACTCAGTGAGATAAAACGCAAAAAGTCTGCATTAAATATTTCTTTAGTACTTGCTTTTTTACTTTTTAACATGAATACTGAGGCAGTTTATGCACAGGATTCATCTGATATGCATGCCCATAGTACTGCTTCAAGTACTACCACTTCAGGAGGTCATAAGTCAGCAGGAGTGCTACAACCACCAAGTAAAAAAGAGGCAGATTCTATTATTAAAGCCAATGCTGTTAAAGTAATTCATGCTGAAAAATTTGGAAGGCTTGTTATTCAGGATGAAGGTGGGCGTATGAAACCCATTAATACTTTTTCTTCAGAGTTATTACGTAAACTCAGTAAAAAGGATACTTATGAGGGGCTTACCTCAGATCAAGTAATGATCTCGATGTTGCAAAAGCCTTATTTATGGATTAATGTACCTCTTATTTATATTAAAAAAGAAAATGACAGTATCCGTAAGATTCTTGGAACTCCCAAAGGAGAAAAACGAGTTGCTTTAATTGATCTTTTTGAGCCTGATGGTACTTATAAATTAGAACCTTATCTACAAGCGGCAAGTTCTACAAACAACCCTAGTAACTTTGATAAGGACTTTATAAAAACTCATGAAAAGTTTTATTTATTAAATTCGGCACTTACGGGTAGTATGATGCGTATTTTTCCAATTCCAAGTGATAGCAATAACAAATGGGTTTCTCCACCAATGCTTAACGAAGTGAAATTATCAGGTATGGATTCGGTATATACCCGCCAAATTTTACCTATTTACAAATCCGAACTGGTTAAAGCCGTTCAATCTAATGATTATTCCAAAGCAAATATGTATTTGGAAGGGATGAAGAATTATCAAAAAAAATACGGAGCTTCCGTACTTCCTGATGATCAGAAAATAGAAGCTGAGGTACTTTATAATAAATACGATATTTTTAAGAGTCTGTTCGTATATTATTTATTGAGTGGTTTATTCATGCTCATTGCAGTGATTATTAAAATATTTTATAATAATAAACTATTGCATTATACTGTAGGTTTAGGAAAAGTATTAGTGATTGCTTGCTTTGTATTACATACTTTGGGACTTATTCTTAGGTGGTATGTTTCTGGTCATGCACCGTGGAGTGATGCTTATGAATCCATGATTTATGTAGCATGGGCTACGCAGTTTTTTGGAATTGCACTTGGACGAAAAAGTGAACTTACCCTTGCAGCTACTTCATTTGTGACTTCAATGGTGCTTATGGTTGCTCATTGGAACTGGATGGATCCTGCAATTGCCAATTTACAACCTGTATTAAATTCTTATTGGCTCATGATTCATGTAGCTGTAATTGTAGCTAGTTATGGTCCTTTTTTACTTGGGGCACTTTTAGGAGCTTTAAGTTTATTTTTGATGGTTTGTACTACTCAAAAGAACAAAGTAAAGTTAAGTTTAGCCATCAAAGAACTCACAATAGTTAATGAAATGTCATTAACCATTGGTTTAGTAATGCTTACTATTGGAAACTTCTTAGGTGGCCAATGGGCAAATGAAAGCTGGGGGCGTTACTGGGGTTGGGATCCAAAGGAAACATGGGCATTAATAAGTATTATGGTTTATGCCTTTGTGATTCATATGCGATTGGTACCTGGTCTTCGTGGAAAGTGGATTTTTAATTTTGCATCGCTTATTGCTATTGCAAGTATTATGATGACCTATTTTGGAGTAAATTTTTATCTTTCAGGTTTACATTCGTATGCAAGTGGCGATAAAGCCATTACCCCTGATTTTGTCTATAAAGCCATAGCTTTTGCCTTAATACTTGGTGCGGTATCTTTTTGGAGGTACCGTAAGCATTATAAAAAATAATTTTTTTATTGCTATTGTGTTGTTAGAGCTTGTTTAAAGGCACTACTTCCTGTAATTCAGAATCTTAATAACTTGGGTCATTTTAAAAAGATTTATATATCTCGATATACGCATCATTTAAAAGTAAACAAAAACCTTAAACTTTTGAATTACAGTTTGTATTCCCTTTAAACAAGCTCTAAAAACAGTAGCTTTGAAAATATAACGCAAATATAGATTGATACAGTTGTATCAAAATGAAACAACAGACCAAGAAAAAGGTATGACTTTTGAGACTCCGAATTAAAGATTCGATAAACTAATTGAAGATAGCGAAGTTGCGTTTATAACTTGAATGCAGGAAATGTTTATTCATAACTCGTATAAGAAGCTAAAAGATAAAATCGCTTTTATAAAGCCAGTGCTTCAGCTACTACAAAAGTACTACCGCCAACAAAAATCACTTCGTTTTTGTTGGCGTTTTTTTGTGCTTCTTTAAAGGCATCACCTACAGTGGGATAAGAATTTCCTTTTAAGTTATAAGTTTTTGCTTTTTCTAAAAGTTCTTCCTCTGGAAATGCTCGAAAATTAGTTGGTTTAGTGAAATAATAATCAGCTTTTTTAGGAAGTAGCGGTAAGATTTCTTCTAAGTTTTTATCTTTTACAACACCAAATACAATATGTAATTGCTTGTCATTTGCTAGTTCTTGTAGTTGATTCATTACAATTTGCAAACCTTCTGCGTTATGAGCGGTATCACATAAGGTAAGTGGGTTTTTAGAAAGTATTTGCCAACGCCCAAGTAATCCTGTGTTTTTTACTACATTTTTCATTCCGTTTTCTAGGTGTTTGGATGTGATTTCCCATCCTAATAAACGCAGTTGAAAAATACTTTGGTAAGCAGTTTTGATATTGTATTGTTGGTAATTTCCTTTTAAATCACATGCTACTTTTAATTCAGGCAAATCTTCAGCAAAAAATATTGGAGCATTGTTTTTTTGAGCAGTAGTTATGAAAACCTCTTTTGTATCAGGGCGTGTTTGTCCAATAATACAAGGCGTATTAGGTTTTATAATTCCTGCTTTTTGCTCGGCAATTTCAGTATGTGTGTCTCCAAGAATATGGATATGGTCTAAGCCAATATTCGTAATTACAGAAATTTCGGGTTCAATAATATTGGTGGAGTCTAACTTTCCGCCTAGTCCTACCTCTATTACAGCTATAGCTACTTCTTGTTTAGAAAAGTAGTCAAATGCCATTGCTACACTCACTTCAAAAAAAGAAAAAGAATGTGCTTCTATAAATTCACGATGTTTACCTACAAATTCTTGTATATAGTTCTCAGGTACTACATTGCCGTTAATACGAATCCGTTCTCTAAAATCTATGAGGTGAGGTGAAGTATATAAGCCTACTTTGTATCCTGCAGATTGCAATACTGAAGCAATAATATGACTGGTAGACCCTTTTCCATTAGTACCTCCTACATGTATAGTTTTAATTTTTTTTTGAGGATGATCTAAGTGCTCACAAAGTATCTTGATATTGGTAAGGTCTTTTTTGTAAGCACTTTTGCCTTTATTCTGAAAAAAAGGCAGCTGGTCAAAAAGCCATTGAAGGCTTTGTTTGTAAGTCATCTTCATCATAAAAAAAAAGATCTCGGGGTATTATTCTGAAACTTTAAAAGTATACACTATCGTTCCTATTTGTCTTGAAGGTGCATTACTATCTGCATTAAATTCGGTGGCAAGTGCTGCTTGTTTTGCTGGATCTGTAAGGCAAATAGCTGTATTAGTACTTCCTTTTACACCTGGGTAGGCTTCAATTACTTTTCCTAACTGATTTACAACAATTTTAACAACTACTTTTCCTTCTTCGTTACAATCGGGTACTTTACGTTCTTTATTCACAGCAGACCTTCCACCAAGGCGGTAGTTTCCATCACCATCAAGACCTTTACCCGAACCATAATAAGATTTGGAGTTTAATGATCCAATAGTTTTTCCTTTATCCCCATTTCCAGATGCATCATCTCCCTCTCCACTATCAGATTGCGAGTTATCTTTAGAACTAGAAGTGCCTTTTAAAAAACTATCTAAAGTGTTTTTAGTACTTTGATCAGGAGTTTTCTCTATGGGTTTTTCTTTTTTTACAGGAATTACTTTCTTTATGGGTTTGGTTTGTTCTGTAGGCTTTGTAACTACTTTCGTTGTTTTTACAACAGGTGCTTTTACTTGGTTTTGCGTGATTATTTTAGGTGTTACCTTAGTTACTGTTTTTACAACGGGTTTTACTATAGGTTTTATAGGAGTTTTAGGTTTAGAAATTGGTCTTGTTGGAGTTACTTTTCTAGCAGTTGGTTGTTTTGAACGCTGATTCTTTGATTTTCCACTACCAGATGAGCTGTTTCCAAAATTAATTACGATCCCACCTTCTTCTTTTTTTGGGCTGGAAAGGTAAAAGAAACACAAAAAAAGTAACAAAAGTGAATGAAGAACTACTGTTATTACAAATGATTTTTTTTGATGTGGAGTCTCTAATGCAAACATGAATCTATTCGGGTTTAACAGCTAAAACAATTTTATATTTATTTTTATTAGCAATATCCATTACTTTTACCGCTTTTTCTATAGCAACCCCTTGTGCTGCTTTCAAAACAATTGTTGGGTTTTGTACATTACCCAATGTTGTTTGTAGTTTTTTTTCTAGTTGACTTTCTTTAATTCTTTTTCCATCAATGAAATACTGTGAACGGGTATTGATACTTACACTTGTATTTTTTGTTTTTACAGTCTTTCCATTAGCACTAGGTAGCAATAAATCCAAAGCTTCTGGTCGGATTGCTGGTGAAGTCAGTAAAAAAAATACCAGTAACAGAAATACAATATCTGTCATGGATGACATACTAAAATTAGGACTTACTTTATTTCTTCCTCTAAGCTTCATAGATTTTTAATTTAGTCAGTTTCAATGGTTACATCTAAGAAATTATATCTAGAAAATCAGTTGCAGTTTGTTGCATCTGGTTTACTACCTTATCTGTTTTTACGACTAAATGATTGTATCCTAAATAGGCAAATATACCCACAACAAGACCTGCAACAGTAGTTGTCATTGCTGTATAAATTCCTTCAGCCAGTAAGCTCATGTCTGCTTGTGCAGAGCTTGTAGCAAGTTGATGGAAAGCTAGTACCATTCCTATTACAGTACCTAAGAAACCAATCATAGGGGCTGCACCCGAAATCGTAGCTAATATACTTGTGTTTTTTTCTAGCTGATAGACCTCAAGTTCTGCAGCATTTTGTATCGTACTTCGAATGTCTTCTAGTGAGTTACCATTACCAATTCTTGAGATACCTTTTTCAGTAATTCTCGCAAATGGGGTTTGGGTGTTCACACAGATTTTTTGAGCCTCTTCAGTATTTCCTTTACTGATCTCGGCAGTTATGTTTTGTATAAAAATTTTGTCATAACTAGAAGCCGATTTAATAGCAAAGAAACGTTCAAAGTAGATGTACATTGCTATAAATAACAAAATTAATAGTATAGATATTACAATACCTCCAGCAATACCTCCATTAAAAAGAAGGTCTAGTAAAGATAAAGTTTCTCCAGATACATCGGGCTTTGTAGCAGTAGTAGAATCCATAGTAATTAAGGTCTTTTAAATACTTTTAATTTTTTAATATGTCAAAGATAAAGCAATTTTAGTGCCGAGTTTATAACTTTACATAAAATAGATATATTTTGCCGATCTATTATTTTTAATACTTATATTAATTCGCCTATTTAGAGTTGTTTATGCTTTTTTATGCCTAATTATATTTTTAAAAATAGAACGCTAAGTTACTATTTCCTTTTGTCAGTTTATGACAATTTTTTCTTGGAATTTCGTCTAATACCAATTGATCTTTGAAAACGATTTATTATATCGATTTTAAAGATTAATTGG
>WTKB01000140.1 GCA_011524575.1 Aquimarina sp. | reverse complement strand
TAAACAAGCTCTTAGCGGTAATTAACTTTTTGAAGCATATTGTAAAACATGATCTAATAAAGATTCTTGGTGGTCTTTATAATCAACAGAAACTATTTTTTGAGACCGCACCCATTTTTGAAGTTCCCCTAAACTACTCCCTCGTAATACAGAAATAACAGGCACACCCATTTGTGATAAAGCCGCTGCATTACATTGTTGCTCATACTGATTTTTCATGGGAACAACCAATAATTTCTTTTTTAAAAACAACGCCTCTGCTGGAGTTTCAAACCCCGCCCCACAAAGTACACCTTTACAAGAAATCATTAATTGATCGAAAAGCAACCTCTGAACAGGAAAAACTGCTACATTCTTATACTGACAAGAAACAGTACATTTTTTAGAAAAGACTTTCCAATGAACATTTGGAATCTTGGATAAAAGAGTGATTAAAAAAGTATCTGCATAAGCAGGCAAATACACCAAATAAAAATCTTCTTGAACTACCTTAGCTTCTCTGAATATTTTTTTTATAATTGGAACATAAATATTAGCACTATATGCTTGAAAATGTAAACCTATATTATAAGGTGTCGGTGCATAATTTTTTAAAACCCACATCCCTAATACCTCTTTAAAAATTGGTTTAGGACTACTTTTGTGAAGTACAGCTACTTGATGACTCAACCCTAAAGCCTTAACTCCCCTTAATTTACATGCCCATGCTGAAATAGGTTCAAAATCAGAAATTACTAAATCATATTCCAATACAGGTAACGACCAAACAGCCTTCAAAAAAGCAATCGGTTTACTATTAAAAAGTGTTTTTAAAAATAGAATACCTCCTCGATTTCCAAAATAAAAACTTAATCCCCAAAATTGATATTTAGGAAGGATAGGCAAATCTAAATCTGCTTGTTTACCGCTAATCAATACCTCCAAAGTAACCCCTTTTCGACGCATTAATAATGGTAATAGTTGCTGTGCTCTACTCACATGTCCATTACCTGTGGCTTGAACAGCGTACAATACCTTCATAAAAAAATAGCAAAAAATTAAATTAATCTATTGATCAACTTGTAACAAAAAAGGATCCTGATAATCAATTTGCTGATTTACCTCCCAATTGGCACGTATATCTAATTCTTTAGGAAAAAAATAAATCACTTCAGGAGCAATACGTTTTAAGTAACTTCCAGTATCCCAGTACCCATTAGCATTTTGATCTAAAACGACCTTTATTGTATAGGCTCCTGGATCTAAATATTCAAAATGAATAGGCTTCGTGTTGGTTGTGGTTTGTGTAGCTTGTAATTCCTGATTCTTGTACAATTGAACCAGTAAAGGCATCTCTAAAGGGAATCCTTGCGGAACAACTTTCAATTTTCCGTAGGTAGTTTCTGGTAAAGATTTAATATCAAAAAAAGTAGGAGCACTTAACTGGTTATCACAACTTCGTATAGCATCTTTTTCTAAATAAAGTTGGTAGGTGGATTCCTTAGTGGGTTTAGTATTTAAATCTAAGGAAATTGTATTTTCTAAAGAATTTAAACGATAATTAAATTCCTGATTAATGGAATCTTGATTTACAATTTTAATTTTTGATGGATCAAAATCACACAATGGTAAATTCGCTGAAAATAATACCTTTCGACCTTTATGAAATTTAGGTGTATTTAATTGTAATTTCAAAGAATCTAGCGGCATATCTTGCTGTATTTTAGACACTAGCGTATCCACTATATTTTTATAACGTGCAATAATTGCAAGGGAGTCTATTTTATTCGAAGTAACCTCTTTTGAAACCGTAAAATGTAGCATTTTTAATAATGGATCTTTTTGTATGAATTTTAAATCCTTACCATCTAAATGTGTCAATGAAATATGCTTTGCATCTATAGACATTCCAGAATACAACAAAACAAACTGATTTTTAGAATCTTGCTTAAAGTAATTAAATTCAAAATCTTGAATAGGCTCAAAAAGCCCTAAGGAGATAGGTGATTTAGAAGGCAACGTAATTTTACGATTTGAAAAACCTATTTGGTCTCTAGATGGGTCAAAAAAATAATTTTTATTCTCATCATCAAGAGCGACTATAGTGTACTCACCAGGACTTAAATACTCCAATTCAAAAGAACCATTCGCTTTTGTTGTAGTCATATATTTTGGAAAAGTAGTATAAGCTAATGAGTCTTGAGTTTGCTCTTTAAAAGGGTATAACATTACGGAAACATCTGCTGCATTTTTAGTACTATTCACATAAAACACTTCACCCTTGAAACGCAATGAGTCTAAAACGGCTCCAGTAGAAAAACTATAGCTGTAGGGAACCATTGGGTTTTTTTCATTACTATCAACAATTGCCCCACCTAAATGCACGCTATAGGTAGTATTACTTTTTAAGGAATCCTGAAAACGTATTTTCAGCACCCTACTGGAGTAGCCTAAAGGCGAAAATTCAGGCTTAGATGCTAATGGAGGAGAAATAAGAACTTTTTCATAAGGATTTTGAAATTCAACAAGCTCGTCAAAATGAATACGAATTTCATTAGATGAAAATTCAGTACTTTTATTTTCTGGAATAATTTTTAGAATACGAGGAGGTATCTCATCTTTTGGCCCTCCGTAAATACTTCCTTTTTTAGCACAAGAAATAATTAGAAATACACTTAAAAACCAATAAATAAAAGCAGGATATGTACTTAATATTTTCATCTGTTTATTAATATAAAAATT
>WTKB01000138.1 GCA_011524575.1 Aquimarina sp. | reverse complement strand
AGTTTGAAGTATTCACAGAAATCAAATTCTTATCATTTATAGCTTGTTGATTATATTTATCAACTAAAGTATTTAAAATAGCTTGTGCTTTATATTTATCATCTAAAGTTAATGACAAATCAACCACATTACTATTTCTGCTTTTTGGAGCTACACCAATCATTGATTGGAATGCCTTTGCAGTATTAGTAACCGAGTTTACCGAAACGTAATAATTTAATATAGGTTCCTTTTTTAGGAAAAGACTATCGTAAAACGAGGTCTTTTCAACTTTCAACAACCCCTCTGCTGTGTAGATATCAGTTCCAAATGAAGATTCATAAGTAACTTCATTATTCAAATCTATAACAGTTAATGTACCTTTAGCATTTAAATCTATTTGAAATTGTTGCCAAGGTAATAAAGCTTGATCCTTGTGTTTTGTAGCATCCCACTCATAAGTAACTTTAAAAGGAGATTTAGCATAAATAGATTCTTTTTTATAACTTCCTATTTCATAAATTGAAATATTAACTCCTAAATGTCCAACAACAGTTTCTAAAAGAGATTTAGATTTTAAAATTTCTACTTCATCATCTACGTCACTTGAACCTAAATCTGACAAGGAAGATAAATCACTTAAAGCTGCCAACTCAGATAATCCCCTACTATCTTTTTGATCTTTAATTAAAATAGTAGTCGTAGTGAAATAAGTTCTAGTTGCATATCGTAAATACATAAAAGCTGCACAAACAGCTAATAAAATACATAAAACAAACAGTTTCCATTTAGAAGTGTATAGCTTAATTTCTTTACTTAAGTCAATACTTTGTTCTTGAATTTCCATTTTAGTTAATTAAAAAGTTTGCAACAGTGATTATTAAACCTACAATTGAAAAATATATTCCTGTATTCCTATTAAATGCCGAAGCTTGCACCTGTGCTCCATTAGGAGAAACAATAATTACATCATTTTGCTTTAAATAATAATATGGTGAGGTTAATATATTCTTGTTAGTAAAATCAACCTTAAGGTATTCCTTTTTACCAGAATCCATTTCTCTAACAATTAAAACATTATCTCGGACTGCATACTCTGTAAAATCACCTGCTAAACTTATCGCTTGCAATATATTTATTCGTTCATTAGATACTGTATAGGTACCCGGAGATCTAACTTCACCTAAAATAGAAATACTAAAATTTTGAATCCTAACATTTATTATAGGATCCTTCATATATTTTAATAAATCACGCTTCAGCTCTTCTTTTAATTCCTGAGTGGTTTTCCCCAAAGCTTTTAATCTACCCAATACAGGAAAATCAATAAAACCATATTCATCAACTAAATATGATTGAACTTGTTGTGATGAAGATAAATTTGAACTCATTGAAGTATCAAAAGATGAACTCACCACAGGTAAGTTAAATGGTATGGATGATTTTTGATCAATAGAAGTAACAATTATTGAAATTAAATCATTTTTCTTTATAGTTAAATGATTAACAGTAGAATCTTGTTCTACTTTATAGTTTTCAATATCCTGAAGTAATAAAACATCTTTTTTAGAGGCACATGAAACTACAAACAGAGATATTAGCAGTAATTTTACTAATAAATTAACTCGATTTAAATTCATTATTGTAGTGATTTTTGATTTTATATTTTTGAATTTTGTTCTTTAAAAGAAAATTAAATAGGCCGAACGAAGCTAAATAAATGGATACAAAACAAAGTTCATTTACGCCTAAATAACCAAAATATAAAATTAATAATAATTGTATAGAATTAACTAAAATTACCAAAAAACATATTGCAGGCTCCGAATAACCTAATCGCTTAAGAATTAGATGGGTATGCAATTTATCCGGACTAAAAGGTGAGCGTTTTAATTTTAACCTTAAATAAAACACCCTAATCAAATCAAAAACAGGATATAAAAAAAGTACTCCACAAATTGTAAATGAAGGTTTTACAGCAAATGCAGCTGTTTCGTTAACATTTACAAATTTCAACAACATATAACTCAAGAAAAAGCCTATAATTAATGAACCGGTATCTCCCATAAAAATCTTTGCAGGAAACCAATTAATTATCAAAAAACCAAGTACAGCACTCAGCATAATTAAACATAAATAAAATAAATGTTGCTGACTATTTAAATAAAAATAAAAACAAAAAAACAGAAGAATAAAAACAGCAATAGATGAAGCTAAACCATCTATACCATCAGAAAGATTAAAGGCATTTACTAATGAAATTATTAAAAACACACTTAGTAAAAAAGAACTTACTCCAGAAAATTTTATCAATAAAAATGAATTCAAAGAATATAATGAGTGTATTTCAATATCTGGTAAGAAATAAACTAACAAAGCTGCCGCAAAAATTTGAAAAACCAGTTTTATTGAACTCCTTATCTTATAAATATCATCTACAATGCCTACAATAAACAAAATAGTTAAAGATAGAATCAAGGGCACAAAAGTATTTCCTTCATCATACACAAATAACGCATAACTTAATATAAAAGCTAAGAATATGGAAACTCCACCCATTGTAGGAGTAACTTTTGTATGTATTTTCCTTTTACCAGGCTTATCTAGCACACCTATTTTATATTGCATGTTTACTAAAAACTTAGTAAAAACATAACTTAAAACAAGAGTTAAAAGAAATATTAAAAAAAACTTAATTAATGATAAAGTCATTTAACCTTCAGATTTATCCAAAACTATAACGAAATATGTGAATAATAT
>WTKB01000021.1 GCA_011524575.1 Aquimarina sp. | reverse complement strand
AAACCTTAAACTTTTGAATTACAGTTTGTATTCAGTTTAAACAAGCTCTTAAAAAAAACTTTAGTTATGATAATTACAACTTTAAAAAGATATTTAGAAGTTTAACTTAATAAAATATAATTAAGCATAAAAATATAATCGACAATCAGCTAATATACTGGTTATAAAGGCAGTTTTAAAACTACAGAAATACTAATTAGAGTGCTAACATAAAAACACCTAATTACTAACTTTGACCTAAAACATTTTTAAGATCGTTAATTAAATCTTCAACATTTTCAATACCAACAGATAAACGAATCAGTGAATCCTGTATTCCTGACGCTAAGCGTTTCTCTCTAGGAACTCCTACATGAGTCATTTTACAGGGTAATGATATCAGACTTTTCACACCTCCTAAACTCTCTGCAAGCTTAAAATATGTAGTACTGGTTACTATTTGCTCTGCATTTTCGATAGTATCATTCTTTAAACTAAAAGAAATCATACCTCCAAATAAACCATTTTGTTGTTGTTTCGCAATTTCATGATTTTTATGATAGGGTAAACCAGGGTAATGGACTTTATCAACTGCTGGATGTTTAGCTAAAAACTGTGCAAGACAAAAAGCATTTTCACACTGCCTGAGGTATCGTAACTCTAAAGTTTCTATACCTCTAATAGCTAAGAAACAATCCCATGGACCAAGAATAGCCCCACAACCGTTCTGTAAAAACTTTAATTCTTTAGATATTTCCACTGAATTGGTAACAGCTATACCTGCAACAACATCACAGTGCCCAGAAAGATATTTTGTAGCACTATGTATCACGATATCCGCACCTAAATCTAATGGACGTTGTGCAATAGGGGAAGCAAAGGTATTATCAACAACAACCAGTACATCTGAATCCTCTTTAGCAATTTTTGAAATAGCTGAAATATCACAAACTTTAAGTGTAGGATTGGTTGGAGACTCTAACCAAATCATTCTAGTTTTTGAAGTAATCTGGCTTTTAATAGTAGTAACATCAGTGGTATCTACAAAACGTACAGTAATATCAAAACGATTGTATATTTTAGTAAGTATACGATAAGCACCACCATAAATATCATCGACAGCTAGTATCTCATCACCAGACTTCAATAATTTCAAAACAGCATCGATAGCAGCAATACCAGATGAAAACGCATAACTTGCAATACCATTCTCTAATTTAGCAACTATATTTTCTAATACATGACGAGTAGGATTTCCTGTACGTGCGTAATCATAACCTTGATTGACACCAGGTGCCTGTTGAACAAAAGTAGAAGTTTGATATACAGGAATATTAATAGCACCAGTAAGTGGATCTACTGGTATAGAATGTAAAACATCCGTAATAGAAGTACTCATAATAAATTAAATTTTAAAAACATTAAAAATATTGAAAGTTGCCCACATATAAGAGGAAGATTCAGAAGGCAAAAAGAAAACTTAGGAAAAGGGAAGTGTATCAGATATAAGGATTTTAATAATAAGAGCATTTTGAAAATTAGTTAAAGTCATCGTTTTCAAAGTGTCTTACTCACTAAAAATCAACATAAAATAGGAAAACAATACACCTTTTATAGGAGGCTTTAATGCTAAAATCAAGGCAAGAACTAATAAATTGGTAAAAGGGTCTTTATCCTTTTCAAAAAGTGAATTCTGGTATCAAAAAAGCTATAAAGTAGATACTCTAGCCAATGAACCTAGAAAAACTAAATCCTTACAAAGGATACACTTCCAGAAAAAGTAATATCAATTCTTACTCAAAATAACCCTAATAAATCATTCCTTTCTACTTTAAATTTAATAATAGGTATAAAAAAAAACCCGCTAATTTACAGTAATTTTAAGCAAGAATTGGTATAAATATAAATTTACAAAAATAAAAAAAGCACCTTTTATAGTATAAAAGGTGCTTTTTTATTTATAATTAATAGATCTATAAAAAATAGATTTTATATCAAAATATTATTATTCTGAAGCTTCAGAAGTAGATTCTGAATTATCAGCTACAACAGTAGTGTTCTCAGACGAAACCTCCTGTGAAGAAGACTTAGAGCGACGACTACGTCTTGTAGATTTTTTAGCTGCAGATTTAGAATTTGAATAAAGCTCGTTGTAATCAACAAACTCAATCATAGCCATCTCTGCATTATCACCTAAACGATTACCTAGCTTGATAATACGTGTATAACCACCAGGTCTATCTCCTACTTTTGATGAAACTTCTCTAAACAATTCAGAAACAGCATCCTTACTTTTTAAATATTTAAAAGCAATTCGTCGGTTATGAGTTGTATCAGTTTTAGATTTAGTTACTAAAGGTTCAATAAAAACTCTTAAAGCCTTAGCTTTAGCAAGTGTTGTAGTAATACGACCATGCTCTATTAACGAACATGCTAAATTTGAAAACAAAGCTTTTCTATGAGCTGTTTTTCTACCTAAATGGTTAAATTTTTTACCGTGTCTCATGACATAAATTATTTAAACCCTTTTTCTATACGATAAAAAGAGTACAACAGGGTTAATCTCTATCTAATTTGTATTTACTAAGATCCATTCCAAAACTTAGAGACTTTGTATTAACAAGTTCTTCAAGCTCTGTTAACGATTTCTTACCAAAGTTTCTAAACTTCATAAGATCACTCTTATTGAAAGAAACTAAATCTCCAAGTGTATCAACTTCAGCGGCTTTTAAGCAATTTAAAGCACGAACTGAAAGATCCATATCGATAAGTTTGGTTTTCAAAAGTTGTCTCATGTGCAATGATTCTTCATCATAAGTTTCTGACTGTTCTGTTTCATCAGACTCTAAAGTAATACGCTCATCAGAAAAAAGCATAAAATGATGAATGAGAATCTTTGCTGCTTCGGTTAAAGCTTCTTTTGGATGAATAGAACCGTCAGAAAGGATTTCAAAAACTAATTTTTCAAAATCTGTCTTTTGCTCTACACGATAGTTTTCAATACTATATTTAACATTTTTAATAGGAGTAAACACAGAATCAATAAAAATCGTTCCTAAAGGAGCATTTGATTTCTTATTTTCCTCAGCAGGGACATAACCACGACCTTTTTCAATACTAATTTCAATATCAAAACTAACTGTTTTATTGATATTACAAATTACTAAATCAGGGTTAAGAACTTCGAAACCAGTTAACTGTTTTTGGAAATCACCAGCAGTTAAAACTTCTTGCGAAGCAACTTTTAAAGTAATAGTTTCTTGATCATGATCTTCTAAAGTACTCTTAAGTCTTACTTGCTTAAGATTTAATATAATTTCAGTAACATCCTCAACTACACCTTCTAAAGCAGAAAATTCATGATCTACACCATCAATACGAATGGAAGTTATCGCAAAACCCTCAAGTGAAGAAAGTAAAACTCTTCTAAGTGCGTTACCAATTGTCAATCCATAACCAGGTTCTAAAGGTCTAAATTCAAATTTGCCTTCAAACTGATCTGAATCAATCATAACGACTTTGTCGGGCTTCTGGAAATTTAAAATTGGCATATATAAACAAATATAAGAGTTGGATTATTTAGAATACAATTCGACAATAAACTGTTCATTAATCAGTTCAGGGATCTGTATTCTTTCAGGAACAGTTACGAAAGTACCTTTTTTGCTATTTGCATCAAAAGTAATCCATTCATAAACAGTACTTTTTGAATCCAATGAATCAATGATTACTTGTAGTGACTTAGATTTTTCACGTACACTAACCACGTCACCAGGTTTCAATCTATAAGAAGGAATATTAACTATTTCTGAATTTACAGTGATATGTTTGTGAGAAACTAATTGTCTAGCCCCGCTTCTAGAACGAGATAATCCCATTCTGTAAACAACATTATCTAAGCGAGATTCGCATAACTGTAATAAAACTTCACCAGTAATACCATTAGATCTAGAAGCTTTATCGAATAAATTTCTGAACTGCTTTTCTAAAATACCATAGGTATATTTAGCTTTTTGCTTCTCCATTAACTGAATAGCATAATCACTCTTCTTACCTCTTCTTCTGTTATTACCATGTTGACCGGGTGGATAGTTTCTTTTTTCAAAAGACTTATCATCACCAAAAAGAGATTGACCAAACTTTCTTGAAATTTTTGTTTTAGGTCCTGTATATCGTGCCATTAAAAACGATTTGAAAATTATTAAAATTAAAGGTATCTACTAAACAAGAGATTAAACTCTTCGGTCAGCAGGAGGACGACATCCGTTGTGTGGTAAACCTGTAACATCAACAATTTCTGTTACATCGATACCAGTGTTCACAACTGTTCTGATAGCAGACTCTCTACCATTACCTGGTCCTTTAACATATACCTTTACCTTCTTAACACCTGCCTCTAAAGCTGATTTAGATGCATCTTCAGAAGCTAACTGAGCAGCATAAGGAGTATTTTTTTTAGACCCCCTAAAACCCATCTTACCAGCAGAAGACCATGAAATAACATCACCTTTTCTGTTAGTAAACGAAATTATAATATTATTGAATGTAGCGCTAATATGAACTTCTCCAACAGGATCTACAACAACTTTTCTTTTTCTTGTGCTTGATTTGGCCATGCCAGTAAATATTGAATATTATAAAACTAAAAATTACTTAGTTACTTTCTTTTTATTAGCAACTGTCTTACGTCTTCCTTTACGAGTTCTAGAATTGTTCTTTGTTCTTTGACCTCTTAAAGGTAAACCTGCTCTGTGACGTATACCTCTTCTACAACCTATTTTTTGTAGGTTTAGAATGTCTAATTGGATACGTGATCTTAATTCACCTTCAAGAGTAAGCTCAGATGCCGCTTCTCGAATTTTACGAATTTGATCATCAGACCAATCTACAACTTTTATATACTCATCCACTTCGGCTTTAGCTAAAATATTTTTAGCCTGACTTCTTCCAATACCGAAAATATAAGTTAATGCGATTACACCCCTTTTATTTTTAGGGATATCAATACCTGCAATTCTAGCCATAATTTATCCTTGTCTTTGGTTGTTTTTTGGGTTCTCAGGATCGTAGAAAAACAATCTACCTTTTCTACGAACAAAATATCCGCTTCCTTTTTTCTTGTCGCCTCTTCGCTTTACAGATGTTCTTGTTTTCATTTACATTTAATATCTATAGGTTATTCTTGCCTTAGAAAGATCGTAAGGACTCATCTCTAATTTAACTTTGTCACCAGGAAGCAATTTAATATAATGCATCCTCATCTTACCTGAAATATGAGCAGTAACAACGTGACCATTTTCTAGCTCTACTCTAAACATAGCGTTAGAAAGTGCTTCAATAATACTACCGTCTTGCTCGATTGCTTGCTGTTTAGCCATAAAAAAAATTTAAGCAGTTCTATTAGTTTTGGTTAAGCTCGAATAATTCTGATTTAACAAATAAGAATTAACCTGTTCAACAGTATCAATAGCAACACCTACAATAATTAATAGGGATGTACCTCCAAAAAATAGAGCCCAGTTTTGCTGCACACCAATAAAATTAAAAGCTAATGCTGGAAAAACTGCAAGTATAGCTAAAAATATAGAACCTGGCAAAGTTAAATATGACATTATTTGATCTAAAAATTCTGAAGTCTCATTTCCTGGTACTTTTCCAGGTACAAATCCACCACTTCTTTTCAAATCATCAGCAATTTTACTAGTTGGCACAGTAATAGCAGTATAGAAAAATGTAAAAACTATAATAAGTAAAGCAAATACAAAATTGTACCAAAAACTAAATATATCAGTAAAAGAAGCTGATAAAGACTGAAAAGAATCTGAATTAGAAAAACTTGAAGTAATTAAACTTGGGACAAACATTATTGCCTGCGCAAAAATTATAGGCATAACACCGGATGAATTTAACTTCAAAGGAATGTATTGCCTTGCAGCTTGCATATCAATAGTAGTAACATCTGTAGATCTTCTTGCATATTGAACAGGAATTTTCCTTACAGCTTTTACTAAAAGAATACTAGCAAGAACTACTAAGAACCAAATCAATAATTCTACAAGAACCATTATTAAGTCACCTCCTTGTTCACCAGTTGTTCTAGAAACCAAGTTTTGTAGAAAAGCTTGTGGTAGAGTAGCCACAATACCAACCATTATTAAAAGTGAAATACCATTACCTATGCCACGATCTGTAATTTTTTCTCCTAACCACATTGCAAAAATACAACCGGCAGAAATTATAATAACGGAAGAAATAACAAATGTGATAGAACTCCCCATTAAGAAAGCAGATTCAGGTAAAATCGAAAATAAATTATAAATATAACCTGGACCTTGAACTAATGTAATAAGAATAGTTAGCCATCGAGTTATTTGAGTAATCTTTTTACGACCACTTTCACCATCAGATGATAGTTTCTGCAAATAGGGAATAGCAATTGTTAGAAGTTGTACAACAATTGATGCGGAAATATAAGGCATTATTCCTAAAGCAAAAACCGAGGCATTAGCAAAAGCACCACCAGTAAAAGCATTTAATAAACCTAGAAGACCATCAGTAGTCTGCTTACCAAGATTTGCTAACTGAGTAGCATCAACACCTGGTAAAACAACCTGAGCTCCAAATCTATAAACAGCTAAAATAAGAATAGTGAATAAAATACGCTCTTTGAGTTCCTTAATTTCGAAAATTCTAGTAAACTTATTTAAAACAGACATAATAATTGTGCTTAAAACTACTATAAAGTAATAGCTTCTCCAGAAACTGACTCAAGCTTACTAATAGCTGAACTAGAAAAACGGTGAGCGGAAATAGAAACTTTAGATTTAAGTTCTCCTCTACCTAAAATTTTTACTAAATCATTTTTTGTTACTAAACCACTATTTACAAAATCCTCAAATTTGATTACATCAGAAAACTTACCTGAATCAATTAACTCTTGAATAGTGTCTAAATTAATAGGTTGGTAACTTACACGGTTAATATTTGTAAAACCAAACTTAGGAACACGTCTTTGTAAAGGCATTTGACCACCTTCAAAACCAACTTTTTTTGAATAACCAGATCTAGATTTAGCACCTTTATGACCTCTAGTAGCAGTACCTCCTTTACCAGAACCTTGACCACGACCTTTTCTATTATCATTTCTGTTTACAGATCCTTTAGCAGGATTTAAACTATGTAAATTCATAATCTAATTATAAAATTTCTTCAACACCAACTAAATGTGAAACCTTATTCACCATACCCAAAATATTAGGAGTATTATGATGCACACGAGATTCACCTATTTTATTTAAACCTAGAGCTACTAATACTTTCTTCTGATTTGAAGAACGATTAATAGCACTTTTTAATTTTGTAACTTTTATTTTAGCCATTGAAATTAACCTTAACCGTTGAACAATTTATCTAAAGTAATACCTCTTTGCTCGGCAACAACATCAGCAGATCTTAATTTAAGAAGTGCATCAAACGTTGCTTTTACGACATTATGAGGATTACTAGAACCTTGGTTTTTAGAAAGAACATCCTTTACACCAACTGATTCTAGTACAGCACGAATAGCACCACCTGCAATTACCCCAGTACCTGGAGAAGCAGGTAATAAAAGTACTCTACCACCACCAAATTTACCTTTTTGAGCATGAGGAATAGTACCTTTAAATAAAGGTATTTTAACTAAGTTTTTCTTAGCATCTTCAACAGCCTTAGAAATAGCTTCTGAAACCTCTTTAGACTTACCTAAACCGTGACCTACTATATGCTTATCTGAATCTCCAACTACAACAATAGCAGTAAAACCAAAAGCTCTACCTCCTTTTGTAACTTTAGTTACTCTTTGCACGCCAACTAAACGATCTTTTAAATCCAAACCGCTTGGCTTTACAACTTCTGAACTCATATTTTTTACAACTAAAAATTAAAACTTAAGACCTGCTTCTCTTGCAGCATCAGCAAGAGCTTTCACTCTACCATGATACAAATAACCACCTCTATCAAAAGATATGGTATCAACACCTATTTTAAGAGCAGCTTCTGCAACAGCAGTTCCTACTTTTTTCGCCTGATCAACTTTTGTAAGTGAGTTTAAATCTGAACCCAAATCTTTAGAAGAAGCAGCCGTAAGCGTACGTCCGGCCTCATCATCTATAATCTGAGCGTAAATCTCTTTATTACTTCTAAAAACAGACAATCTAGGTCTAGAAGAAGTACCAGAAACTTTGGCTCTAATTCTTTTTCTAATTTTATTTCTTTTTGATACTACTGCCATAACTAAAAATTATGCGGATTTACCATCCTTTTTTCTCAATACTTCACCAACAAACAATACACCTTTACCTTTATACGGCTCTGGTGGTCTATAAGATCTCACCTCTGCTGCTAATTTACCAACAAGTTCTTTATCGTTAGAAGTAAATTTAATAATCGGGTTTTTACCCTTTTCAGATATTGTTTCAACTTTAACCTCTGGAGCTACATTAATAACAATGTTGTGAGAGAAACCTAATGACAAATCTAAAACTTGTCCTTGATTAGAAGCTCTATATCCAACACCTACTAATTCTAATGAAATTGTAAAACCTTCACTAACACCAATAACCATATTATTCACAAGAGACCTGTAAAGACCGTGAAATGATTTATCAGCTTTACTATCAGAAGGCCTATTAAAATAAACAGCATTATCTTTTATCTCAGCAGTAATCGGACTAATATCTCGGGATAGTTCACCTAATTTTCCTTTAACATAAACTACTGATCCTTCAATTTTTAATTCAACACCTGAAGGTATTTGAACTGGACTTTTTCCTATTCTTGACATTTCAAAAAATTGTAATGATTAATAAACGTAACAAAGAATCTCTCCACCAACGTTCTCTTTTCTAGCTTTCTTACCTATCATTAATCCCTTAGAGGTAGAAACAATAGCAATACCTAAGCCATTTAAATAACGAGGAATGTCTTTAGAAGCAGCGTACTTTCTTAAACCAGGAGTACTTACACGCTGTAAATCTTTTATTACAGGCTCATTAGTAATTTTATCATATTTCAAAGCAATCTTAATACTACCTTGAGGTGCTACTTCTTCAAACTTGTAGCTTAATATAAATCCTTGATCGAAAAGGATCTTTGTGATTTCTTTCTTCAATTTTGAAGAAGGTATAGATACCACTCTATGTTTTGCCGAATTGGCATTTCTAATACGAGTTAGGTAATCTGCAATAGGATCTGTATTCATTTCGGAAAATTAAATAATTTAAGAATTACTAGCTAGATTTAGTTACACCAGGAATTAATCCCATATTAGCCATTTCTCTGAATAAATTCCTAGAAATATTAAAGTTACGCATAAAACCTCTTGGTCTACCATCAAGAGAAGATCTATTTCTTTGTCTTATACGTGAAGAATTTCTAGGCAACTTTTGTAAATCTAAATCATCACCGTATTTAGCTTTTTCTTTAGCCTCAGCTCTTCTTGTTCTATATTTTTGTTCAAGTGCTCGTCTTTTACGTTCGCGAGCTTTCATTGACTCTTTAGCCATAATCTAATTCTTTTTGAAAGGTAAACCTAAATGAGTTAATAATGATTTAGACTCAACATCAGTATTTGCTGTAGTTACAAAAGTAATATTAAAACCTGAAATTTTATTAATTTTATCAATATCAATTTCAGGAAAGATTATCTGCTCAGTAATACCCATTGAGAAATTACCTCTACCATCAAAACCAGTTGATTTAATTCCTTGGAAATCTCTAACACGAGGAAGAGCAACAGTTACTAAACGATCAAGAAAGTCATACATACGATCACCTCTTAGTGTAACTTTAACACCAATAGGCATACCCTTACGTAACTTAAAAGAAGCAACATCTTTCTTTGAAAGACATACCACAGGCTGTTGACCAGTAATCTTCTTTAACTCATCAAGAGCATAATCAATTAACTTTTTATCAGAAACACCAACACCACTACTAAAAACAATTTTAGTTAATTTAGGTATTTGCATTGTGTTGTCGTAATTGAACTCTTCCTTAAGAGCCAGCGCGACTTTTGATTTGTACTCCTCTTTAAGCCTAACTATATAAGACATAATATTTATAACAATTCATTTGACTCCTTAGAAAATCTTTCAAACTTCCCTGTTTCTTTGTTTTCACGAAATCCAGCACGGGTAGCTTTTTTTGATTTTGGATCAATTAATGAGACATTTGACACATGTATTGGTGCTTCAATCTTTTGAATACCACCTTGTGGATTAGTTGATGAAGGTTTAACGTGTTTAGTTACCAAATTTACACCTTCAACAATAACTCTATTATTGGAACGAATAATTTTTGAAACTACACCTTCATTACCTTTATGATCTCCAGCAATAACAACTACAGTGTCTCCTTTTTTTATCTTTAACTTACTCATGATATATGAATTAAAGCACTTCAGGTGCTAGTGAAACAATTTTCATAAAATTCTTGTCTCTAAGCTCTCTAGCAATAGGACCAAAAACCCTTGAACCTCTGATCTCACCATTAGCGTTTAAAAGTACACAAGCATTGTCATCAAAGCGGATGTAAGAACCGTCAGCTCTACGAACTTCTTTACGTGTTCTAACTACTACTGCAGTAGAAACTGCACTTTTTTTAACACTACCATTAGGAGCAGCATCTTTAACAGTAACAATGATTTTGTCACCTAAACCTGCATACCTTTTTTTAGTACCTCCTAATACACGGATTACAAGAACTTCTTTAGCTCCAGTATTATCGGCAACTTTAAGTCTAGACTCTTGCTGTACCATATTATTTTGCTCTTTCTATTATTTCAACTAATCTCCAGCACTTAGATTTACTCAATGGTCTAGTCTCCATTATTTTAACTGTATCTCCGATGTTACAAGTATCGTCAACATCGTGTGCTACATATTTTTTAGTAAGTAAAACGAATTTCCCATATTTAGGGTGTTTTACCCTTTTTACTACAGAAACTACTATCGTTTTTTGCATCTTGTTGCTTGTAACAACACCGATACGTTCCTTTCTTACATTTCTATTATACAACATTACTTCAGAAAAATTAAGCATTAATACCTCTATTAGACATCTCTGTTAAAATACGCGCTATGCTTCTTCTAGTAGAACGAACCTCTAAAGGATTCTCTAAAGAGGAAACAACATGGGCACTTTTCAGATCCGAATAATTCAATCTAAATTTAGCCAAATACTCAACTAATTCTGTATCTGATAATTTTACAATTTCAGCTTGTTTCATAAAATCTTAAATTAATCTTGAAAATCTCGAGCTACAATAAACTTAGTCTTAACAGGAAGTTTCTGTGCAGCTAATCTTAAAGCTTCTTTAGCAACTTCAAAAGGAACTCCAGAAATCTCAAACAAAATCCTACCTGGTCTTACTACCGCAGCCCAGTACTCAACAGCTCCCTTACCTTTACCCATACGTACCTCTAAAGGCTTTTTGGTAATAGGTTTATCTGGGAAAATCATAATCCATAGAGAACCCTCTCTCTTCATATATCTGGTGGCAGCAATCCTTGCTGCTTCAATCTGCCTTGCAGTAATAAAGGAAGAATCTAATGCTTTTATACCAAAAGTACCATAAGATAAGGTATGCCCTCTTTGTGCAAGACCTTTCATACGACCTTTCTGTTGCTTACGGAATTTGGTGCGTTTTGGTTGTAACATATTAAATATATTTATGTTCTGTTTCTTCTACTCTTCTAGTCTTCTACTCTTCTTCTATTGTTCTTATTAGATCTTCTTCTGTTAGAAGATCTATCAGATTTTGAACCTTGCTTATGAGAGATTCCAACAAGTGGCGTAAGTGCACGTTTTCCATACACTTCACCTTTCATAATCCAAACCTTGATCCCTAATCTACCATAAGTAGTATGAGCTTCAACAAGTGAATAATCAATATCAGCTCTAAAAGTAGAAAGTGGAACTCGACCATCTTTAAAGGTCTCTGAACGAGCCATTTCAGCACCATTTAATCGACCTGAAATCATTACCTTAATACCAACAGCATTCATACGCATCGCAGCAGCAATAGCCATTTTAATAGCTCTTCTGTAAGAAATACGATTTTCAATTTGTCGAGCAATGCTTGAACCAACTAAAAAAGAATCAATCTCTGGACGCTTAATTTCAAAAACGTTAAGTTGAATCTCTTTAGAAGTAAGTTTTTTTAACTCTTCCTTTAAACGATCAACTTCTTGTCCACCCTTACCGATAATAATACCAGGGCGAGCAGTTGTTATAGTTATAGTAACTAACTTTAGAGTTCTCTCAATAATTATTCTAGAAACACTAGCTTTTGAAAGACGAGTGTGAATATATCTTCTTATTTTGTAATCTTCTGCTAATTTATCACCATAATCGTTACCTCCGTACCAGTTGGAATCCCAACCTCTAATAATACCTAAACGATTACCTATTGGGTTTGTTTTTTGTCCCATAAAAATTAAAGAGTATTTGAAGTTAAACTAGCTACATAAAGAGTAACGTGATTAGAACGCTTTCTTATACGGTGCGCTCTACCTTGAGGAGCTGGTCTTAATCTTTTAAGCATAGGACCTGAACCTACAAAAATATCTGAAATCACAAGTGATGAGGACTCAACATCTAAATCAGGAAATTGATTCTGCCAATTAGTAATAGCAGAAAGTAACAACTTCTCAACCCTTGTAGCAGCCTCCTTAGGACAAAACTTCAATAGATTTAAAGCTACACTCACACTTTTACCTCTTACCATGTCTGCAACCAAACGCATCTTTCTTGGTGAAGTAGGACAATCGTTTAACTTCGCATAAGAATAATTATCGAAATTTCTCGACTTTTTAGACGATTTAATATCTACACTATCTGCCATGAGTTAAATTACTTATTACCTTTTTTATCTTTTTTCTTATCACTTCCGTGACCTCTAAACGAACGTGTCGGGGAAAACTCTCCAAGTTTATGACCTACCATATTTTCAGTAACATAAACAGGAACAAATTGCCTTCCATTATGTACTGCAAAAGTTTGACCTACAAATTCAGGAATAATTACAGAGGATCTTGACCAAGTTTTTATAACAGTTTTCTTACCAGACTCCACATTATCAGCAACTTTTTTTCTCAGCTTATAAAAAACGTAAGGTCCTTTTTTTAATGAACGTGCCATAATCTATTATTTTCTTCTATCTTCAATTATAAACTTATTGCTAGCCTTTGTTTTAGAACGAGTTCGGAAACCTTTCGCAGGAATACCATTTCTGGATCTTGGATGACCTCCAGAAGCTCTTCCTTCACCACCACCCATTGGGTGATCAACAGGGTTCATTGCAACTGGTCTAGTTCTTGGACGCCTACCTAACCAGCGTGTTCTACCAGCTTTACCGCCAACAATAAGTTGATGATCACTATTAGAAACCACACCAATAGTTGCTTTACAAGTAAGTAAGATTAAGCGAACTTCACCAGAAGGAAGCTTAACTGTAGCATACTTACCGTCTCTTGCCATAAGCTGACCAAAAGATCCAGCACTACGAGCTAAAACAGCACCTCTACCAGGAACAAGCTCAATACATGAGATTACTGTACCTAATGGAATTTCACTTAAATATAAAGAATTTCCTAAATCAGGAGAAATACCTTCACCAGAAGATATTTGCTGCCCTACCTCAAGACCATTTTGTGCAATAACATAACGCTTTTCTCCATCAGGATACTGAGTTAATGCTATAAAAGCTGAACGATTAGGATCATACTCTATTGAAAGAACAGTAGCAGGGGCATCATAACGATTTCTTTTAAAATCAATTATACGGTATCTTCTTTTGTGTCCACCACCTCTATAACGTACTGTTAACTTTCCTGAATTATTTCTACCTCCTTTTTTCTTAACGGGCGTCAATAAAGACTTCTCAGGTTTTGAAGTAGTAATGGCATCATATCCATTAACAACTCTAAATCTTTGCCCAGGAGTAATTGGTTTTAAACTTCTTACAGACATAAAAAATATAATTAGAGCTTATTATACAAATCTATCAAATCACCTTCTGCAACCTGAATATAAGCTTTTTTGTAAGCACTCTTAAGTGACTTAACCATTCCATTCTTAGTGTACTTTACACTACGATTAGCTCTTACATTAACTGTTCTCACAGACTCAACAGAAACATTAAATTTCTCTTCAATATAAGATTTAATCTGGATTTTGTTTAAATTCTTATTTACAACAAAAGTGTAACAATTACTATCCTCACTTAAAACAGAAGCTTTCTCTGTTAGTAACGGGTTAAATAAAAATCCCATAAGTATATCTAGTTTGATAAATTATTATGAATAATCTCAACAGCTTTTTGAGATATTACAATCTTGCCTGCATTTAATAACTTGTATGTACATAAGTCAGCAGCAGCGATAACCTCTACGTTTGAAATATTTCTCGATGCCAGATAAACATTTTTATCGTTATTATCTGCAACAACAAAAAGTGACTTCACATCAGAAACACCTAAAGAAGATTGCACTTTAACAAAATCTTTAGTTTTTGGGTTAACTAATGTAAAATCTTCAACAAATAAAATATCACCTGAAGCAAATTTCTGTGAAAGAGCAGATTTTCTTGCCAAAACCTTCAGCTTCTTATTTAACTTAAAAGCATAAGAACGTGGTCTTGGTCCAAAAACTCTACCACCTCCTCTAAACAAAGGAGACTTAATACTACCTGCTCTTGCTGTACCAGTACCTTTTTGCTTTTTAAGCTTACGAGTACTCCCAACAATATCAGCTCTTTCAGTAGCACTACTTGTACCTTGTCTCTGATTAGCTAAAAACTGCTTAACATCTAAATAAACAACATGATCATTTGGAGTAATACCAAAAACTGAATCTAATAAACTTACTTCAACACCTGTCTCAGCACCTTTAACATCTAAAACTTGTCCTACCATTATTTTTCAATGATTACATATGAATTTTTAGCACCAGGAACGGCACCTTTCACTAAAACCAAATTTTTATCTAAAACAACTTTCAAGACAAGAAGGTTCTGTACAGTTACAACATCACCACCCATTTGACCAGCCATCTTCATACCTTTCCAAACTCTCGCTGGATAAGAAGCAGCACCTATAGAACCAGGAGCTCTTAATCGATTATGTTGACCATGAGTTGCTTGACCAACACCACCGAAGTTATGCCTTTTAACAACACCTTGAAAACCTTTACCTTTAGAAACACCTGAAACATCAACAAATTCTCCTTCTTGAAAAAGATCAGCAGAGATTACATCTCCTAAAGCATAATCCTCCTGAAAACCTGAAAACTCAACACATTTCTTCTTCACAGGTGCGTTTGCTTTTGCAAAGTGACCACTTTCTGACTTAAGGGATCTTTTTTCTGACTTATCACCAAAACCCAATTGAAGTGCAGCATACCCATCAACCTCTTCGGTTTTAACCTGCGTAACAACACAAGGACCAACCTCAAGAACAGTACATGGAATCTGCTTACCAGCATCATTATAGATACTTGTCATTCCAATTTTCCTACCTATTAAACCTGACATTACAATAAAAATTAAAAAAATTAGGCCGAAAAATACTCTTTTCGGCCTTGAATGTATTTTTTTTCCGTTTTTCCCTCGCTCGCAGCTTAGGACATGTGAATTGATATCTTATCAATTAGGATTACAAATATAAGATGTATTTTCCTATTTACAAAATATCTAGTAGAAAATTATACCTTAATCTCTACCTGAACACCACTTGGAAGCTCTATTTTCATAAGAGCATCAATAGTTTTTGAAGAAGTACTATAGATTTCAAGTAGTCTTACATAAGTATGCAACTGAAACTTTTCTCTTGAAGTTTTGTTAACGTGTGGACTTTTAAGAACAACGAACAACTTTTTTTTAGTAGGTAAAGGAATAGGTCCAATTAAAGTAGCACCTGTATCCTTAACAATCTTAGCGATTTTTGCAGCAGCATCCTCTACTAGCCTACTATCGTAAGACATGAATTTTATTCTAATTTTTTCACTCATTTTCTCAATAAATTTATAAGCTATTCTTCTCCTCTAGCAGCTTTGATTACTTCCTCAGATATATTAGATGGAGTTTCAGCATAATGTGAAAATTCCATTGTAGATGTGGCTCTACCAGAAGATAAAGTTCTTAGTGTAGTTACATAACCAAACATCTCTGACAAAGGCACAATCGCTTTAACAGTTTTAGCACCTGCACGATCACCCATATCATTAACTTGACCTCTACGACGGTTCAAATCACCTACTATATCACCCATATTCTCTTCTGGAGTAATTACCTCCAACTTCATAATAGGCTCCATAATCACTGCTTTTGCAGCTTTTGCAGCAGCTTTAAAACCAAGTTTTGCAGCAAGCTCAAAAGATAATTGATCTGAATCGACATCATGATAAGAACCATCAGTTAATGTCACCTTCATAGCATCTACTTCGTAACCTGCTAAAGGACCATTTTTCATAGCAGCTTTAAAACCTTTTTCAACAGAAGGCACGAATTCCTTAGGGACATTTCCACCTTTAATCTCTGAAACAAATTCTAAACCTTCCTTACCTTCTTCAGCTGGCTCAAGAGTAAACACAATATCTGCGAACTTACCACGACCACCAGACTGTTTTTTGTAAACCTCACGATGATCGGCTTTACGAGTAACAGCTTCTTTATATTCTACCTGAGGCTGACCTTGATTTACTTCAACTTTAAATTCTCTCTTTAAACGATCAACAATAATATCTAAGTGAAGCTCACCCATACCAGAAATAATTGTCTGACCAGAAGCCTCATCAGTTCTTGCAGTAAATGTTGGATCTTCTTCAGATAACTTAGCTAAAGCCATACCTAATTTATCGACATCAGCCTTAGTTTTTGGCTCAACTGCTATACCGATTACAGGATCAGGAAACTCCATAGATTCTAAAACGATTGGAGCATCTTCCGAAGACATTGTATCTCCAGTTTTAATATCTTTAAATCCAACTGCAGCACCAATATCACCAGCTTCGATAAATTCGATAGCATTTTGTTTATTAGAGTGCATCTGATAAATACGTGAAATACGCTCTTTCTTACCAGAACGGTTATTTAAAATATAAGAACCTGCATCAAGACGACCAGAATAAGCACGGAAGAAAGCTAAACGACCTACAAATGGATCTGTAGCAATTTTAAATGCTAATGCTGAAAAAGGCTCTTTAGAGTCTGGCTTACGCACTACTTCTTCACCTGTGTTAGGATCAGTACCTACGATATTATCTCTATCTGTTGGTGCTGGTAAATAACGACAAACAGCATCTAAAAGAAACTGAACACCTTTATTTTTGAAAGCAGAACCACAAACCATAGGGATAATTGCCATATCCATTACAGCAGCCCTTAAAGCAGCATGAACCTCTTCTTCAGTTATAGAATTTTCATCTTCCATGAACTTCTCTAAAAGATTCTCATCATAAGCAGCTACCTCTTCGATAAGATTAGCTCTTAACTGAGCAGCTTCTTCTTTTAAATCCTCAGGAATCTCAACAATATCAAAAGTAGAACCTTGAGTTTGGTCATGCCAAACTATAGCTTGGTTCTTAACTAAATCAACCACACCTTTGAAGTCTGCTTCATCACCAATATTTAAAACAATTGGCACAGCATTAGACTTCAACATATCTTTAACCTGCTGACAAACTCCTAAAAAGTTAGAACCCTGACGATCCATTTTATTTACAAAACCAATACGAGGCACTTTATAGTTATCAGCAAGTCTCCAGTTAGTCTCTGACTGAGGCTCAACACCATCTACAGCACTAAAAAGAAATACTAAACCATCAAGGACACGAAGAGAACGATTTACCTCTACGGTAAAATCTACGTGACCAGGAGTATCAATAATATTAAAATGATACCCTTTAGTATCAGCAACTTTTTTACCATTATCTAATGGAAAATTCCACTGACAAGTTGTAGCAGCAGAAGTAATTGTTATACCTCTTTCCTGCTCTTGCTCCATCCAGTCCATTGTAGCTGCACCATCATGAACCTCACCAATTTTATGACTTACTCCAGTATAATATAATATACGCTCAGTAGTCGTAGTTTTACCAGCATCAATATGCGCAGCAATACCTATATTCCTAGTTAATTTTAAATTTCTTGCCATTTTAGCTTAGAATCTGAAGTGATGTGAAAATGCTTTATTTGCGTCTGCCATTTTGTGAGTATCAACTCTCTTTTTAACAGCAGCACCTTCTCCTTTTGCAGCTGCTAAAATTTCAGCAGCTAATCTAAGAGCCATAGATTTTTCGTTTCTTTTTCTAGAGAATAAAATCAACCATTTCATTGCTGTAGAAATCTTTCTACTCGCACGAATTGGACGAGGCACCTGTAAGGTTGAACCTCCTATTCTGCTTGCTTTTACCTCTACATGAGGCATAACAGCAGAAAGAGCTTCTTTCCACACATCCAAACCTGATTTACCTCCTGAACCTGCTTTATCATCTTCAGATTCCGCAGGAACATCCTCCATCTTCTGCTCAACAATATCAATTGCATCATAAAAAACCTTATATGCTACAGATTTCTTACCGTCCTTCATTAACATATTAACAAAACGACCAACTAATGCATCATTATAAACAGGATCTAGAGGAATTGGCCTCTGCTTTACTTTTCTTTTTCTCATTACAAGTTCAAATTATCTCAATTTGGAAAACAACTATTTTAAATCACTACTTTTTATCCTTTGGTCTCTTAGCACCATACTTAGATCTTCTCTGAGTACGACCTGCAACACCCGCAGTATCCAAAGCACCTCTAACCACATGATACTTAACACCAGGTAAATCTTTCACCCTTCCTCCTCTAATAAGTACGATAGAGTGTTCTTGTAGGTTGTGACCTTCACCTCCAATGTAAGCATTTACTTCTATACCATTTGTAAGCCTTACCCTTGCTACTTTTCTAAGTGCTGAATTTGGCTTTTTAGGTGTAACTGTAAATACTCTTACGCAAACACCTCTCCTTTGAGGACAAGAATGCAAAGCTGCTGATTTACTCTTTTTTCTTACTTTTGATCTACCTTTTCTTACTATCTGTGCTATTGTTGGCATAACTGCATATCAATTACTGATTATATTACAAAAAACCACTTATAAGTGGCATGCAAAAATATAAATTAATTTATATGAAATCAAAAAAAAGTATATATTTTTATTTTGATAGCTATTTTATCCGTATAGCAACCATAGTTTTAAAGCATAAATTTGTAATTATTTATCTATTTTTTGCAAATCAATCTTTTTTAATAAATGGACAGAAAAAATCTTTAAATGAATCAGAATTATCCACTATAAATAAATCAAAAAACTTAAAAAAAGAAGAATCAAAAATAACAGAAGAAATATTAGATAGCCTCCAAAAAAACGGATATATACAAGCACATTTAAGTAAAAAAACAGATCATTTAGTAAATAAAATCTATTACGGAAACTACTACGAATATATTTACATCGAAAAAAAAGATACTACTGAAAACCTGATAAACAAAGACATATATTCAAAAAAAGCTTCAAAATTTTACAAAATACCTATTAAAGAAATCACTGTATTTTTAGAAAAAATCAAAAAAGAACTAAACCAACAAGGTTATGTCTTTGCTAAAGTTAATCTTTACAATTTTGAAATTAAAAATCAAAAATTAACAGCGAAACTGCAGTACTATAAACAAAAAAAGAAAAGAGTTCTAGATACAATTGTTATAAAGGGCTACACAAACTTTCCAAGAAGTTATTTAAAGTATTTTTGTAACCTAAAGAAAAAAGAGCACATAAACACCTCTAATATCCTAAAAAAAACAAATAATTTAGAACAAATTCCATTTGTTGAAGTCATAAAAACTGCAGAAATTCTTTTCAATCCAGACAGGACAAGCCTTTACCTTTACCTAAAAAAACAACGACAAAATCAGTTTGAAGGCATCATTGGATTTTTAACTGAACCCGAAACTGGTAAACTACAATTTAACGGTCATGCAAAAATAAAAATGATAAATTTGTTTAATCGAGGGGAAACTTTAGCAATAGACTATGAAAAAAACACAAGTAAACAAAGCCTATTCGATATAAATATAAAGTGGCCATTTATATTTAAAAGTCCTATTGGAATTGAAGCAAATTTAAATCTATTTCATCAAATTGATCAATTTACAAGAAACCAACAAAAACTAATTATTAGTTATCCTATTACATCAAAACTAGAAACCAAAATAGGATACAGTAGTCAAACAGCCACCTCAAACATTAATAGAGTAGACATCAATGAATCTTTACAAAGCTATGTCTCAAACTTTGGAATTCTAAGTTTGCTTTATCAAAAGAGAAACCCAAAAAATTCACATAAACCTTTTAAATATAGATCAGAGATTACATACCAAAAAGGCGAAAGAAATCAAAATAGGCAACAAAAAATATACTTTAAAACAGCATATGAATTTAAATTGACTAATAAAAGTAACCTTTATTTACAAAATGAAAATAACGTATTGCTTTCTAGCGATTACATCAGTGATGAACTAGAGAGATTTGGTGGAATCGACGACCTTAGAGGCTATGAAGAAAATAGTTTACTAGGAAATACTCGTAGTACATACAACATAGAATACCACTATTTATTAAACCCCAACATAAGTACACACACGATAACTGATGCTGGTTATTTTGAAAATAAAGTTAGCCATACAAAAGGATGGTTATATGGATTTGGTGCAGGAATATCAATAATTCAAAAAAATACACTATTGAAATTTAACTATGTATTGGGAAAAAGAGGAGATCAAAAAATAAATCTCTCCGAAGCCAAAGTTCATTTAAAGCTTGTAAGTTATTTCTAAAAAAATAGCATTAAAAAATATACCCTAAATTTGCACTATGAAAGAAAAAGAAAACATCATTTTCGGAATCCGATCTGCAATAGAAGCTATAGAGTCAGGAAATACAATAGATAAAATATTTGTACAAAAAAATCTTCAAGGAACGCTCTATAAAGAATTAGAAAATTTATTAAAGAAGCACCGTATTGCCCCAACCCTAGTACCTATTGATAAACTTAATAAACTTACTAGAAAAAATCATCAAGGAATTGTAGCATATACCTCTCCTGTTCCATTTCATGATTTAGAAACACTTATATTAAAAAATAGAGAAGAACAAAAAACACCTTTTATAATACTCTTAGATCAAATTACAGATGTAAGAAACTTTGGGGCTTTATTACGATCGGCAGAATGTATTGGAGCAACTGCAGTTGTCATTCCTCAAACAGGATCTGTTAGTGCAAGTTTAGATGCAGTAAAAACTTCCTGTGGAGCTATCTATCATATCCCTATTTGTAAAGTCCCACATTTAAAAGATGCGATATATGTACTGCAATCATTAGAAATTCAAACCATAGCAGCAACTGAAAAAACTGAAAACAGTATTTACAACCTTAATCTAAAAAAAGAAACTGCAATTGTGATGGGTTCTGAAGAAAAAGGAGTGAGTTCTGGAATATTAAAATTAGTTGATCACAAAGCAAAATTACCTATGCTTGGAAAAATTAGTTCCTTAAATGTATCCGTTGCAGGAGGAATTTTCATGTATGAAGCTTTAAGACAACGCATCCTATAAAAAAAACACGTAATTCAAAAAAGCAAAAAGAAGAGGATACTTTATGCTAAAGTATCCTCTTCTTTTTGCTTTATATGTATCTAGTGATTTCAAAAATTTATAGCTAACAACAACAAGCTACGAACCAGCTCTTGGTACATACTTAACATTTCTGTAAGCTGATGCTACAGGTTCACCAGATAAACCAGTAGATGCTGGGATTTGACGTTGCATACCCCTTTCCATAGCAGGTGCAGTACGCTCTGTTGACCATTGAGGAGGTAATGGAAATGGCTTTACAGGACGTACTGATGGGCGAATAAATCTACTTTCATGAGAAGAAAAACTATGCTGAACAGAATGACTTGAAGAACTATCCTTAATCCCAACAGAAGTTACTACCTGAACTATTTTAGGCTTTTTAATTTTACGTGTTGGGTTCTCACTTTTATTAGATTTTTGTATAAAATTGCGTCTTTGTAATTTCAACGATTCATAAAGTTCTACATCATAATCTAACTCCTTAAGTAAATTATTATCTGAAATTAATAATTTATTTTCTATGTACAACTTTTTAAATCTACCAAAAGAAGATGGTGTTTTTATTGGAGTTACTAGAGGCGTTGTTAAGCTAATAGAATCAATAGTTACAGTAGGAACAGACGCTTTTTCTTTTTCTTTTTGCAGATAAGTTCTTAATGGTTTTCCATCTACATATGGAATAGTTTTATTCTGTAAGCGTTTAGTAACTGTCGCTATACGACCAGCCTTAAGTAGCTTTTTCACGGATTTTATACCAAAGCCAATAGTTATAGCTGTACCAACAAGAGTTGCAGCCCCTAAAATACACCAACCTACAGGACTCAGTAAAATTGCACCACTTGCTGCTGCAGAAATAAATCCCAAACCAGTTGTCATAATAGTAGCACCTAAACCTCCAAGGATGCCTATAGGACTATTTTGAGTTCTAATTAAAGCTGCGGTATAATTAACCCCCATCTTTATCACATCATCTGGTTTATCTAAAAACTCTCCAAGTTCAATTAATTGAGCTGAACTAAGATTATCTGAATTACCTCTAAGCTTTTGAAGCTCATCTTCATCAAGAGATGATAAATATTTGGTAAAATTTGAAACTTTACTCTTAACATCTTTTTTTAATAATTTTTTAGATCTTAGACCGAACCAATTCATTATAATTTTTTTTGATACTATATCTCTAATTTTCTCAAAAATACGTTTGGAATTAAGAACTATTATTAATAAAAACACCTAATAACATTAATAATCAATAGTTAATTTTTAAAAAAATGTTAAGCAGATATCATTAAAAAGTGATTTATTAACTATCAATTAACTTAGAGTTTGTATTAGAGCTTGTTTAAACTAAATGCAAACTGTAATTCAAAAGTTTAAGGTTTTGGTTTACATATGAATGATCTGCAGATCGAGATATGTAAATCCTTTTAAAGTAATCCAAGTTCTTAAAGTTTGGATTACAAGAAGTAATGAATTTAAACAAGCTCAAATCTCTATTCATAAAAAAAAGCCTGAATTAAAATTTAATTCAGGCTTTTTTTTATGAATAGAGATAATAAGATCTACATTTAAAAAATAGAAATACTATCGAACGGCGTCACCTACTTTAGTAGAATAATTAATCTTTAACTGATTAACTTCTCGGAGTTGTTCTTTAACATCTCCTACAAGACCCATATTCGTATTTTTATCAACTTTTAATGCGGTCATTAATTTACCAATTTGGTCTTCTGGGGTATTAGCTCTTACTTGCTGCACAAATGTTTGTACCTCTTTTAAATTAGTAACAAATTTATCATTGAGCTGCACTCTAGATTCTGAACCATACTTTTTGTAACCTTGACCTGGTTTACCTGCGTAAACATACATCACCAAACTTCGGTTCTCTAGTTTTTCAACTTGATTGGCTGTTGGTAGCGTATTCTCTACCATAAGAGTACTGTCACGCATGACAGTTGCTACCATAAAAAAGAACAAAAGCATAAAAACAATATCTGGTAAAGATGCTGTTGAAATTGCTGGCAATTCTTTACCACCTCCTTTTTTAAATTTTGACATAAATTTTTATTTAAAGAGTTAGACTATTAATCGTCGGCTTCAGCTTCTGAGATTTTTTCAGGATACATATCTTTAATCTCATCAATTTTTGCCTTTAACGCATCTTTGTCCTCAGTATCATTAACATCTTTATGTCTAGCAAGCATACTAACAAAAGATTCTCCAAACAAACGATTAGCCTCTCTATTTCTCAAGAAAAGATAAGCAGCAACAAGTTCATTTTGAATAGAAATATAAGTTCCGTAGTTGGTCTGACGACTATTTTTAACAGAAATAACCGCTTTCTCAGGATTATCCGAAGATTCTGGATCACGCTTTCCTCGGCAGTAATCACAGTACTTTTTACCGAGTTCCGATTTTTTACCACCTCCATTGTCTAAAAATGCAATGGTAGCAGCTCTTAAATCTTTAAGTTCCATACTTTGCTCCTCAACAAGTAATTTATTATCCTTGTTAACAATAACCATAAAGAGATTTTTCTCTTTAATCTTTGGAAATTGATCTGCAGGAATATCAACCTTAGGAGGCAATTTCCTATTAATTCCTGTATCGGAAGCAATAGTTGTGGTCACTAGGAAAAATATCAGTAATAAAAACGCGATATCAGCCATAGAACCTGCATTCACTTCTGGGGCGGATCTTTTTGCCATAATGATTATCGTATTATAGTTTTCTTAATTCCTGAAATGAATGTCGAAGCAATAGCTAATATAGATAGTATGTAAAAAGTAATAAGACCTGTACCAACCCATTTAGAAGTTCCTACTGAGATTACATCACCATCCCTAGTAATAGTTTCCGTACCTTCTGCTAAACCATAAGCAATACCAATAATTGACGCAAAAACGACCAAACCTACAAGTACATTTTTAAGACTTGATGGATTTTTTACTAGTCCAGTAAAAATTGATAGTACAGTAGCACCTAATAAAACAATAATAACAGCAATAGCTAAATTATATAAAGGGGTTACTGCATCAAATACAGCTGCTGCTTTTTGAGAAGATACCAGAAGTTCTCTTGGATCTGAAGCTTGATTTTCCAATAACAAATTAGAAATATCTGAATTCATATCATAAAGAAAAAAACCAGCAAGCAATCCAACGATAAGAACAGCGTATGATAATATTTTAGAAATACTCATTTTTAAAATTTTATATTGTTGTATTTAATTGTCTAAACAAATAAATACAACAATAGGTTTTTAAGAAAATTAAAAATCTAAAACTTCTAATGACCTATTAGAAGATAAATTAAATCAAAAATAAATTATAAAAAGTATTTTATGATTTAAATTCTAGATTTAAGCACAAAACTTACTTTCTTTTGTGAGCTACAATAAGATCAACAAGAGTAATTGAAGCATCTTCCATATCGTTTACAATAGCATCAATTTTTGAAATAATATAGTTATAAAATACTTGAAGAATAATAGCTACCACAAGACCAAATACTGTAGTAAGAAGGGCTACTTTGATACCTCCTGCAACAAGTGAAGGATCCATGTCTCCAGCTTCTTCAATTTTATCAAAAGCCTGAATCATACCAATTACCGTACCCATGAAACCAAGCATTGGTGCAAGTGCAATAAATAATGATAACCAAGAAACATTTTTCTCTAGTTGCCCCATTTGTACACCACCGTAAGCAACTACTGCTTTTTCTGCTGATTCAACACTTTCTGTAGCACGATCTAAACCTTGGTAATAAATTGAAGCAACAGGTCCTTTTGTATTACGACAAACTTCCTTTGCAGCATCTATACCATCACTATCCAAAGCATCCTTTACTTTCTTTTGTAATTTTTTAGTATTACTTGTAGATAGATTTAAATAGATTATTCTTTCAATAGCAATTGCTAAACCAAGAATTAAACAGATAAGTACGATCCCCATAAAACCAGGACCACCTTCTATAAAACGCTTTTTTAATTCTTGATGAAAAGTTTCTTTTACTTCTGGAGTTTTTGACTCTTTTGAAGCTAAGGCTTCTTTTTTAACTACAGCAGATTGTGCTGCTTGCTTTGCATCTTTTTGTACTTGAGTAGTTGGCTCAGAAGTCTCAGAAGTACTTGCATGTAATGTATTAAATACAGAAAGAGATAATACAATGGCTAGAATTGAAAAAAACTTTTTCATTATTTATAAAAACTTTAAATGTGATAAGGTATTTATTTATACTCCATATTAAATATCAAGATTCTAAGG
>WTKB01000142.1:2137-9266 GCA_011524575.1 Aquimarina sp. | reverse complement strand
ACCAAAACCTTAAACTTTTGAATTACAGTTTGTATTCAGTTTAAACAAGCTCTAAACGGAATACAAACAAGTTCTAACCCATACTAATATTTGGTATAAATTATTGTAATAATTTATACCAAATATTAGTACTTTAATAATTATTTGATATTTTGGTCAAATACCATAACACATAGCTTTTTTATTATGCCCCATATCTCAGAGAAAAACACCAAAACATTTTTAATAGGTGGCATTTTAGTTTTACTACAATTTTCCGCAATTCAAATCATAAAATTTTATCCTCATTGGATAGAGTCTATTTACTCTAGAGGGATATATCCTATTATAAAATATATTTTAGATTTTATATGTAGTGCCATTCCTTTTTCAATTGGAGATATTCTTTATATAATTATTGCCGTATTTTTTATTTACATCCTTAATAGTGTATTCAAGAAGAAAATTAATCTTGGTACTTTTCTATCAAAAGGATTAATCTATGCTAATATAATTTATTTCCTATTTCATTTTAACTGGGGGCTTAATTACTACAGAATCCCTCTTAATGAAAATTTACAAATAGACAACGCATATACCACAGATAAACTCATTGAAAAAACTAATTTTTTACTTAATAAAACCAATTTAATACATCAAAGACTTCAAGAAAACGATAGCTTAAAAATAAAAATTCCGTACTCTCAAGAGGTATTACAACAACATATAGACTCTGCTTACACCCATTTACAACAAAAAATAACTTTGCCATTATACCCTAAAAACAATAATGCAAAATCCTCTATTATCAGCACAGGACTTAATTACATGGGATTTGGTGGTTATCTCAATCCTTTTACACTAGAAGCACAAGTAAACAAACACCTACCCGCTTATAAAATGCCCGTAACTTTTGCTCATGAAAAGGCGCATCAATCGGGTTTTTCTAAAGAAAATGAAGCTAATTTTATTGGTGCTTTGGTGTGTATGGAAAGTACAGACCCCTACTTACAATATGCTGGTTATAGTTTTGCACTCAGATATTGTCTCAATGATCTATACACTCAAAATGAAGCTAAGGCTAGTTGGTTGCACAAACAAATCCGCCCAGGTGTACTAAAGAACTATAAAGAAGTATCCGATTTTTGGGAAAATCACGAAACTCCTCTTAATTACATTATGGAAATAATTTATGATAACTTCTTAAAAGTAAATAACCAAGAATCTGGAATAGAAACCTATAACTATGTAGTAGCTTTACTTGTTAACTACCCACAGAACTCCTAAATTTTATTTAAAAAATAATTTAATATTTATGTAGTTTTGTACATAAATTAAAAACACAAAAAACCCTTGATACTAGATATAAAAACCCGTAACAATGTTTTAAGCACTATGCAAAAACTAGTGCAACAAAATGCTGAAATTATTATAGCAGCAAACCAAAAAGACATGGACGCTTATACTGGTGGTGACCTTGCTATGAAAGATCGTTTAAAAGTCGATGATGCTAAAATTGATAGCATGATAGCATCGCTAGGTCAACTAAGCAGCCAAGAAGATCCTGTGGGTGTTGAACGTTTCGCATTTACGCACCCAAATGGTCTTGAAATTTATAACCGTACTGCTTCTTTTGGAACGGTACTCATTATTTATGAGTCTCGACCAGATGTTACTATAGAGGCAGGAGGAATTGCTTTTAAATCTGGAAACAAAATTTTACTAAAAGGAGGTAAAGAGGCTTTAAATTCAAACCTTGCTATTGTCGATTTATGGCATAAAGCACTTCTTGAAAATGGTATTGAAAATCCTACTCGCTGGGTAGAATATTTGAACTACGATAGAGCAACTACACAGGCGTTTCTTAAAGCCCCGAACCAACCTATTGATCTTATTGTTCCACGTGGTGGAGAGCGACTCATTGCATTTGTAAAAGAACATGCACAGTGTCCTGTAATTGTAAGTGGAAGAGGCAATAACTTTGTATATGTCCACAAAGATGCAGATTTAGAAATGGCATTATCAATTATTGTTAATGCAAAAACTGCAAAAATATCAGCTTGTAACGCTGTGGATAAGGTACTTATTGATGATCGTCTACCTCATAAACAAAAATTTGAAGCAGCACTACTAGAACGTCTTACTGAGTTTAGTGTGGAAGTGATTGCTGAGCCTAGTTTTATAGAAAATCATAAAGCCTCTCATCCTAATTTAAAACCTATTACTAATAGTGAAATTTGGCATGAAGAATTTTTAGACTATAAAATAGTAATTGGTACTCTTACAAGTACAGCAGCAGCTATTGAAAAAATTAATACCTATTCTGGTGGACATTCAGCTAGTATCGTAACTACGGATAAGCAAGCTGCAACCAATTTTATGGCAGCAATAGATTGTGCAGCAGTCTATCATAATGCTTCCACTCGTTTTACAGATGGTTTTGAATTTGGATTAGGAGGAGAACTTGCAATAGGAACCGACAAACTCCATCAAAGAGGACCTATAGGTTTGCAACATTTAGTAACTAATAAATGGTATGTACATGGTAATGGACAAATCCGCTAAGAAAAAAATCATTTTGAAACTGGGCAGTAACATGCTCACAGAACAAACTGATACCATTTCCAGAAAAAAACTGGCAGATATTGCACAACAAGTGCAAAACCTTAAATCTGAATATGATATTATCATTGTAAGTTCTGGAGCTATTGCAGCTGCCAAAGAGCTTGTGAAGCTTCAGAACCCAAATGAAGAAAATACCTTACAAGTAAAGCAAGCTTTAGCAAGTATTGGGCAACCTTACTTAATGCGTCTTTTTGAGGAAGAATTTTCTAAATCTGGGCTTTCAACAGCACAATGTTTATTGTCTTATGCTGATTTTGAAAATCCAAAAACTCAAGAAAACATTTCCAATACTATAAATGTACTTATAGAAAATAGTTATGTACCTATTATTAACGAAAATGACACGGTTTCAACGGATGAAATTAAATTTGGAGATAATGATAAGCTAGCAGCACTATCTGCTCGACTTCTTGAAGTTGATTTGTTAGTTATTGCTACCAATACTAATGGGATTTATAAAAAATCATCAATGGGGCTAGCATCGGCTCCATTAACCATTAAGGAGGTAGCTGATATAAGTCTTCTTTCCAATGAAATCTCCACTGAGAAATCTTCGCATGGCACTGGTGGTATGGCTTCTAAGATGATTGCTTCTGAGATTGCACAAAAATCTGGAATTGAAACTTGGATAGTAAATGGTTTAGAAACCCATTTTTTGGAAAAAGCACAGGCAGATCTAATTGATTATACTAAAGTGAAGTCTTTAGTGGTAAATCCATAAAAAATATAAAAAAACCCTATTTTTGAATTCTGAAAACTACCTTTACTTTTAATAGTTCTTTAAGTTCTTATTAATAAAAGGTGAATTCAACTATAAAAGTTTAAAAAAACTTTTTAAAGTAAACGCATAAAAACTAAAAATACTCACTCTAATGCACGTTCTTAAATTTGGAGGTTCTTCTGTAGCTACCGCCTCGGCCATACAAAAGGTATTACAAATAGTATCCCTTTACAGTAAAAATGATACCACCACATATGTTGTTGTTTCTGCCTTAGGAGGAGTAACCGATTTATTATTAGAAGCAGGAAAACGTGCTTCTGAAAATAATGAAACCTATAAAACCGTATTAGAGGATATCGAAACACGCCATCTAGAAGTAATCCGTGAGCTTATAGATGTAACTAATCAGGCAAGCGTGATTAGTCATGTAAAAATGCACTTAAATCTTTTGGAATCGCTTTGCGAAGGGGTATTCCTTTTAGGAGAGCTTTCACCAAGAACCCGCTCTGTTATTGCAAGTTTCGGAGAAATCCTTTCTTCTTATATTATCTCAAAGGTAGCTATTGATCAAGGTATTGATGCACTTCTTAAAGATTCAAGAGAACTCATTATTACAGAAGAGCATTCTAAGGCAAGTAGTTTAAATACTACTGTTACTTACAAAAACATTCAAGAGTTTAAGGAGCAAAACAGCCATAAAATTGTAATTTTCCCTGGTTTTGTAGCAAAGACTTCTAGCGGAGAAGCAACAACACTAGGTAGAGGAGGTTCCGATTATACGGCTGCCATCTTAGCTGCTGCTATAAATGCTAAGGAACTATTAATCTATACGGATGTAAGTGGGATGTTTACGGCTAATCCAAGAGTGGTTAAACAGGCTAAACCTGTAGCTCATGTATCTTACCAAGAAGCTATGGAACTTTCTCATTTTGGAGCTAAAGTAATCTATCCACCTACGATACAGCCTGTACTTCAAAAAAACATTCCTATTTGGATTAAAAACACTTTTGCTCCTGATGATATAGGGACGTATATCACTCAAAAAGCAGATGATCGAAAGGCTACTATTACTGGTATTAGTCATATAGAAAATATTTCATTACTTACGCTTGAAGGCGGAGGAATGGTAGGTGTTCCTGGGGTATCTAAACGACTTTTTGAAACACTATTCCTAGAAAACATCAATGTAGTACTCATTACACAAGCCTCTTCAGAACATTCTATTTGTCTTGTTGTTAATACTAATGATTCTCTAAAAGCAAAAAAAGCCATTGAAAAAACTTTTGAACTTGAAATCTCTAAAGGTATTGTACAACCTGTACGTCTTGAAGATGACATTTCTATTGTTGCTCTTGTTGGAGATAATATGGTTAATCATCAAGGTATAAGCGGTAAAATGTTTAGTACGCTTGGAAAAAATAATATTAATGTAAGAGCTATTGCTCAAGGTGCTTCAGAGCGTAATATCTCTGCAGTTATTGCTAAAAAGAATACAGACCAAGCCATTAATGCCTTACATGAAACTTTTTTCGAGGAGGATATCAAAACCCTTCATTTATTTATTACAGGAGTAGGAAATGTAGGAGGAAAGCTCATCGAGCAACTACACCAACAAAAACAATACCTCAAAGATAATTTAGGTTTACAAATAAAAGTAGTAGCATTATCAAACTCTAAAAAGATGGTGTTCAATCAAGAAGGCATTGATTTAAATTCATGGGAAGCTCAACTCCTCGCAGGAGAAACTTCCAGTATTGATGGCTTCTTTGAAAAAACTGCTGCACTCAACTTACGTAATAGTATTTTTGTAGATAACACTGCTACAGAACACGTTTCAAAGGTGTACAGGAAATACTTAGCTCAAAGTATAGGTGTGGTTACTTGTAATAAAATTGCATGTGCTGACGACTATGTGAACTACAAAGAGCTTAAAACACTTTCTAAAACTTTTAATGCACCATTTTTGTTTGAAACAAACGTAGGTGCTGGGCTTCCAATTATTGATACACTTAATAATTTAATAGCATCTGGTGACCGTGTACGTAAAATTCAAGCGGTGCTTTCTGGAAGCTTAAACTTTATTTTCAATAATTATCAATTGGGAACTACTTTCCATAGTATAGTTTGTGAAGCACAGAAACAAGGTTACACAGAGCCTGACCCTAAGATTGATTTAAGTGGTATTGATGTAGCTCGTAAAATTTTAATTCTTGCTAGAGAAAGTGGTCATGTTTTAGAACTTTCCGACCTTGTGAACAATGCCTTTTTACCACAACAAAGTTTAGAAACGACTACTGTTGAAGATTTCTTAGAAAGTATCAAACTCCATGAACCTCATTTTAGTTCGATTCTGCAAGAAGCAAATGCTCAGCAATGCCGATTGAAATATGTTGCTCAGTTTGAAAACGGAAAAGCCTCTGTAGGGCTTCAAAATATTGCACCTAATCATCCTTTCTATAACCTAGAGGGTAGCGATAATATTGTACTTTTCTATACAGATAGATATAGTGAGCAACCATTAATTGTGAAAGGTGCTGGTGCTGGTGCCGATGTAACAGCTTCAGGTATTTTTGCAGATATTATCCGAATTGGTAAAAAATAATACAAGAAAGTTAAAAAGTTATGAATTCGATTTCTGTATTTGCCCCCGCAACTGTTGCTAATATATCCTGTGGATATGATGTCCTTGGTTGCTGTTTAAATGGTGTGGGTGATCAAATGAATGTCCATAGAAGTTCTTCTAAAAATGTAACTATCACAAAAATAGAAGGTGCGAAATTACCTTTTGAAGCACATAAAAATGTAGCTAGTGTCGCTGTAATGGCAATGCTCGAACAATTAAATGACCCTTCTATAGGTATTGACATTGAAATTTTTAAAAAAATAAAATCTGGTAGTGGTATTGGTAGTAGTGCTGCCAGTAGTGCAGGTGCGGTTTGGGCTGTAAACGAATTGTTAAATCGACCATTTACTGCAAATCAATTGGTACAATTTGCCATGGAAGGTGAGCGTATTGCTAGTGGTAGTGCTCATGCAGATAATGTAGCCCCTGCCCTTTTAGGTGGATTTACACTTGTTAGAAGTTACTCCCCATTAGATGTAATTAAACTCCATACACCACCTGATCTTTATTTCACAGTAATCCATCCACAAATAGAAGTAAAAACTGAAGACTCTCGACGCATCTTAAAACCTTCCTTACCACTAAAAAATGCGGTAACACAATGGGGGAATTTAGGAGGCTTTATATCTGGACTTTACACCGAAGATTACGATCTTATAAGTAGGTCGCTATCAGATATAGTTATTGAACCACTAAGAGCTATTTTAATTCCAAAATTTAAAGAGGTACAACAAATCGCTTTGGAAAACGGAGCTTTAGGTGCTGGAATTTCAGGTTCTGGCCCATCTATTTTTGCACTTTCTAAAGGCAAAGCTACAGCAGAAAAAGTAGCTAAAGGAATGCGTCAAATATACAAAGAAACCTCAATTGGTTTTGATGTACATATTACTAGTGTAAATAGTGCTGGTGTTACTTGTATTTAGGACTTGTTTTAAGAGCTTGTTTAAACTCCCTACTTCCTGTAATCCAAAATTTTAAGAACTAGGATCACTTTTAAATGATGTACATATCTCGATATGTACATCATTTAAAAGTAAACCAAAACCTTAATCTTCTGAATTACAGTTTGTATTTAGTTTAAACATGCTCTAAATGAATTCAATACGTTTTTAGCATTAACAAAAACAAAACAGATTTATTTCAAAATATATAAATTATGAAAAGACAAAACATATCATCAG
>WTKB01000142.1:0-2037 GCA_011524575.1 Aquimarina sp. | reverse complement strand
AAAACAGATTTATTTCAAAATATATAAATTATGAAAAGACAAAACATATCATCAGGATCTCCTTGGGAGGATAAAATTGGTTATTCAAGAGCAGTAAAAATTGGTAATACTATTGAATTATCAGGAACTACTTCACCTGGAGAAACTATTGAAGAGCAAACTAAAGGGATTATTGAACTGGCTAAAAAAGTACTAGAAGAAAACGGAAGCAGTTTAAATGATGTAGTAAGAACTAGAATGTTCCTAACGGATATTTCTCAGTGGGAAAAAGTAGGAAATGTTCATGGTAGCTATTTTGGTGAAATTAAACCTGCTACTACTATTGTTGAAATTTCAAAATTAATTGATCCTGCGATTTATATTGAAGTTGAGTTTACAGCGGTAATTTCTTAATACCTAGTATATTTTTTGAATATATATCAAATATAAATGACACCATTAAAATATTTTTCTATAAGTAAGTTTTATATTTGATAGGATACTTTTACCATAGAGTGGGCTTTTAAGTAAGTCCGCTCTATTTTTTTAACACCTTTTTTTATTCTATTTTCTAATATCATGCAATTCTACAGTTTAAATAAAAATGCACCTAACGTAACTTATGCAGAAGCAGTAGTTAAAGGTCTAGCTCCAGATAGAGGTCTATATTTTCCTGAAAATATTACCCCTTTACCTAAATCATTCTTTGATAATATTGAAGAAATGGATAACGTGGATATTGCTTACCAAGCAATTGAACAATTTGTAGGAGACGAAATCCCTGAGGCTGATTTAAAAGAAATTTTAGCTGACGTATTAAGCTTTGATTTTCCTGTGGTTCCTATCACTGATAATATTGGTACACTTGAACTTTTCCATGGTCCTACTATGGCGTTTAAAGATGTAGGGGCTCGTTTTATGGCACGTTGCCTAGGTTATTTTAATAAAGATAATGACGGACATGTAACTGTTTTAGTTGCAACATCGGGTGATACTGGTGGAGCGGTGGCTAGAGGCTTTCTAGGAGTTAAAGGAGTAGATGTAGTGATTCTTTATCCTAACGGAAAAGTTAGTGATATTCAAGAACGTCAATTAACTACTCTAGGTCAAAACATTAAAGCATTACGTGTTGATGGGGTGTTTGATGACTGCCAGGATATGGTAAAATCTGCTTTTTTAGATGAAGAAATTACCAATGTTAGACCGCTAACATCTGCGAACTCTATTAATGTAGCAAGATGGTTACCACAATTATTTTACTTTTTATTTGCCTACAAGCAAACTAAAAAATTAGGTAAAGAAATTGTATTTTCAGTACCTAGTGGAAACTTTGGAAATATATGTGCTGGTATTGTAGCCCATAAACTAGGGATGCCTGTTAAGCATTTTATTGCTTCGGTTAATAGTAACGATACGGTTGTAAACTACTTAAATACGGGCAAATACGAACCTAAACCTTCTGTAGCAACAATATCAAATGCTATGGATGTAGGTAACCCAAGTAACTTTATTAGAATTCAACAGTTATTTGAAAATAGTTTTGAAGATTTGAAAAAAGATTTTTCTTCATTAAGTTACTCCGATGAGCAAACTAAATTAGCAATGAAAGAGATTCTTTCTAATTCTAATTATGTAGCCGATCCACATGGAGCAGTAGGCTATTTAGGCTTAAAAGATTATCAATTATCAGAAAATGAATATGGTATCTTTTTAGAAACAGCACACCCAGTTAAATTTGGTGACATAGTTGAACAGACACTTAACCTAAAAGTAGCTATCCCAGAACAGATTAAAAGTGTACTATACAAAGAAAAAGAGTTCAAGAGTATTTCTAAATACGAAGAACTAAAATCTTATCTAATTAAGGATAAGCAATATAAGTAGATTATTAACAAACCGTTAAACGAAAAAAACACTTTAAATTAAGTGTTTTTTTTCGTTTAAATGACTAATTTTGCAGATATAATATTAAAAATTAATAAAATGAAAAAAGTAGTATTCTCACTACACGGCTTGTTCATAAAACATTTTTGAGGGCAAACTTAGCTGTTTCTTTTG
>WTKB01000206.1 GCA_011524575.1 Aquimarina sp. | reverse complement strand
AAAAAAGGGAAATTTTTAACTGATGGTATTGCCAGTGATTTGTTTTTTGTAGATTAATTGGTATAAATAGGTACGCTATTAGTTTTTGGTATTATGATTATAGAATTAAAAATAAAAGGTAAAGTTGTTCGGGTTGATCTTGCTTGTCCCGTACCTATTTCTTTGCCTTTACACTCTGGAGAGCAAAACCCTAAAGCATGGTATTTAAACCATCAGCTCCCTAAAATATCCCCTGTAGTACATGGTGATTGGGTAGGTGCAGTAAGTAAAGGGGCTTCTGTTAATTTCAATACACTGAGTTTTAATCCACATGCACATGGTACTCATACAGAATGTGTAGGGCATATAGATCCAAAGTGTACCAGTTTACAAGAGTGTCTAACTACTTATTTTTTTAAAGCTTTAGTGGTTACGATTACTCCAGAGCAAAGGGGTTCAGATAAAGTTATTTCTAAAAAACTATTAAAAATTCATCATAAAAAACTTAAAAGTTGTGATGCACTTATTGTGCGTACTTTACCTAATTTAAGTTCCAAAAAACAAAAAAATTACGATCATTCCAATTGGGCTTATTTTACTTCTAAAGCTACTAAGTATTTAAATACTTTAGGTATCTTTCATTTATTAGTTGATTTACCTTCTGTAGATAAAGAGAAAGATCAAGGGCAATTAAAAGCACACAAATCTTTTTGGGGCTACCCTAATAATATACGTAAACATGCTACCATCACAGAGTTTATTTATGTGCCTAATACTGTTTCGGATGGTTTTTATTTATTAAACCTAATGGTAACAGCTATTGAGAATGATGCAAGCCCAAGTAAACCATGCATATATTCTTTACAGTCTAACGTTTAACTTCTATTTTTATGGAGCTTCTTTTTTTAGGATTACTTATAGGTGTTATAGTTTCTTTTTTTGCTTATAATCGATATTATAGTTTAAAACAAGAAAAAAAGGCCGCTATGCAAGCAGTGGTTTTAAAAGATAAGATCAAGCAAGTGTGTAAATTAATTTCTGTTGAAGGAGATTTTTCAGAAATTTATCATTACGAAGGAGAATCAAATCGGTTTACAGATTTGTTATTGGGTAAGAAAAAAGCATTATTACTTATTAATGCTAAGGCTCATGTAGGTTTTGATCTTTCAAAAATTAAAATAGAGCTACTAACCGATCGAAAAATCATAAAAATACATCACTTTCCAGAGCCAGAATTACTGACTATTGAAACAGATTTTAAGTATTATGATAAAAGAGAGGGGTTGTTTAATCCATTTACCTCAGAGGAATTAACATTAATTAATAAGGATGCTAAAAAGTTTATTACAGATAAAATTCCTAAAAGTGGACTTATGGATAAAGCCAATAAAGAAGCTACCCAAGTTATTTCACTCATGGAGCGTTTAACTCATGCTATTGGATGGCAGTTGGATTATTCTGTGATGGAACTTCCTTGTGGCCAGTCAGAAAAACCTTTTCTCAATGAAATTCTTGATCAAAATTCATTAGATTTTAAAAGTTAATTTATTTCAGTTATGGATATTGAGTTTTTTAGAGCTTATTGTTTAGCCAAAAAAGGCGTTGTAGCGTGCTTTCCTTTTGATGATAAGACGTTAGTTTTTAAAGTTCTAGATAAGATGTTTGCTCTTACAAATTTAGAACGATTTCCTTTTGGTGTTAATTTAAAGTGTGATCCTAAAAAAGCCTTAGAACTTCGAGAACTTTACCCCGAAAGTATCTTTCCAGGTTACCACATGAATAAAAAACATTGGAATACCATATATTTCGAAGCTCATCATACGGATGAATTTCTTAAGAAGGCCATCGATGAATCGTATCGATTAGTTGTAGCTACTTTTACAAAGAAAAGACAACAGGAGTTAGCTGCAATGTAACAAGATTACTCTTTTTCAAAAGGATATGCCTCAAAATACCCTATTAAGAACAATGGTAAATAAATGCTGGGGGTAAATTTAAAAAAGTAAAATCCATAGTAACTTTAGGAAATACACTATTGATAAGTCGTCTGTTATTTAAGCTATATTGGTATTGAATGAGCTGTCCATTTGTGGAAAGTATTGTTTTTGCTTCCTGAAAGAGTGCTTCTGCTTTTTGTTTATCAAGTAGTGCAATAGGAAGGCTAGAGATGAAATAATCTACTTTTTCAATACCTAATTCATTTAAACATTTTTTAAATTCAAAAGCAGACTCATTATAGGGTTTAAAATTTGAATAGTCTTTGAATTTTCCTTGACAGTAATCATAAAATTTAGGGTTGATTTCAAAGGAAAGTAGTAGGGTGTCTTTAGCACATTTTTTAAGAATTTCTCCAGTAATACAACCTTCTCCCATACCAAATTCTACAATGACTTTGGCTTCTTTAAAATCAATGTTTTTTAAGCATTTTTTGATTAAAAACTTGGAACTTGGAGCGACAGTTCCACTTTTACTCAGTGTATTTATATATTCTAAAGGAGTTAAGTTCATGATATTTATGGTGTTTATAGTGATCGTTATAATCAAATTATTATTGCATAATATATGTAATTTATCCATAAAAAAGTTTTTTATGAAATAAAACTATAAACAATTCTTAAAAAGAAATGTTTTTTGTTAATATTTACGCCCTTAATTAGTCCAATACTTGAATTTTATTTTTTTAATGATTTGTAAATAGGAGTTGGAAGTCTGTTTTAGAGCTTGTTTAAAGGGAATGTGAACTGTAATTCAAAAGTTTAAGGTTTTGGATTACTTTTAAATGATGCACATATC
>WTKB01000086.1:17916-26341 GCA_011524575.1 Aquimarina sp. | reverse complement strand
GTTTAAACAAGCTCTTAGAAACGGAATGGATAAAATCATAAAATACATAGCAACAACCTTGATATTTTGCCAATATTTAATCCATGAAATACAACATGCAGCCAAACTCAAAAAAAGCAAATATGCAATACTAAAAATTTAAATGTCCAGTAGTATGGCTCTAAGAATTGGTATTATTTTAAACTAAATGCTATCAGATAGTTCGTCTATAAAATCAATTCCATAATTTGGTAAATACTTCCATATAGGGAGATACAATGGAGAGCTATTGGGAATATGTACTCCATAAAACCCTTTATATTTTCCATTTTTAAATGCTAAAATAGCTAAATATAAAGGTATCCCTACTGTTTTTGACATGGCAGTAAAATAAACATCTTCTCCAAATACTCGAAGCATTCGGGTGGCTCTATATTTTTTTTGATGAATTTCAAAGGATATATCATGACGCATTACAACCAAGTCACGATCTTCAGGAGTTAATTTCCATGCTATTTTTAAAATTTCATGTAAAATATCTGCTGCAGTTCCTTTTAAAAGAGGTAATGTCATTGCAGATGTACTGGTAAAACCAATTTGAGCACACTTATCTTTCAACCCAAAAAAGTTTTGACAATACTTCTCTTGGAATGCTCTTGCTTTTACAGGGTTACGCTCCAGAAAATAACTTAAAAAATCATAAGTAGTACTCTGAACTGAAAAATGGAGTACTTTATTCGTATCCGTTAATCCTAAAGCAATCAATTCATTCCATGCTTTACAAAAATCGGGATGTCGAAGCGTTCCTCGATATAAATACGAAATAGATTGAAGTTTATATTTTTCTAAATAAGGAATACTATCTCTATTAGCATAGGTTTCAAAATCTTGATCTTGAATTTGCAATGGAGTACTCTTTGCGAATAATTGTTCATAGGGGAGATAACAACTTTTAAAATCTTTTAAAAAAACACCTCCAGATTTCCCTGCTTCTATTACATTTCTTGAATTCCAAGTAAACTTATAATCCCAGTATTTTCCTGTAGGTGCTGCAATAAGTCCTCCTGTATGAGAACTTAGAGCAAGTATTTGTGCCTTTTGACTTTTTAACCGATCAATCCATTCCAAAACACTAATATGATCCAAACCTGGATCTAAACCCATTTCGTTTAAAAACAATAACCTCTTATTTTTGGCTTCTGTATGAAGTTCTTGCATTTGACTACTTACATAAGATGCTGATAAAAAATGAGTAGTATACTTTAAACAAATCCTTGCTAACACAGCATGTAAAGAAGGTGGTAATAAAGACACTACCAAATCTTGATTTTTAACCACTAAAGCTATTTTTTCAGAATCTTTAAGGAGGTCTAAACTTAAAAAAGTAGCCTTAGAATCTTGTTTGCATTTCTTAGGAAGTTGCTGCCACTTAGGATCTATAATAGTAAGTTTAAACCCTTCTACACAAGTATTTTCTTGCAATAAATACAATAAATAAACACTAGACTTTCCAGAACCAAATACACAAATATGATACACCTTAGCTATTATTATTTTAAATTTGTTTCTTAGAGCTTGTTTAAACTCACTACTTCCTGTAATCCCTTTAAACAAGCTCTTATACCAATTCAATTACTCTTATAGGTAATACAGATGACAAAACTAGAAAGAAAATACATTCAATTTGCGGCAATACTTGGTTTATTAGGAATCTTGCTAGGAGCATTTGCAGCTCATGGACTAAAAACTATTTTAAGTTCTGAGATTCTTAATTCCTTTCAAACAGGAGTTCGTTATCAGTTTTATCACACTTTTTTTATTCTAGCAATAATCCCTTTACCTCTTTCTAAAAAGATCAAACAACTTATTTTAAAAACCACAATTTTAGGCGTTTCTCTTTTTTCAGGTTCTATTTACTTACTATGTCTTGCTCCACATTTTTTAAACTGGGAACTTCCTAAAATAATAGGGCTTATTACTCCTATTGGAGGAATCTGTTTGGCACTATCATGGGGAATACTATTTTGGGCAGCATTCAAAGCACAAAACGATCCATCTTAGAGCTTGTTTAAGAGCTTATTTAAACTCTTAACACGAACATGGCTAGTCGTGTTTTAAATTCAGAGACATTCCATCAAACTCTCCATAAGTAAAATGGGAACACCAGTCCCCAATATTAGTATATAAACCACCCTTATCACCTATAGGTACTTGCATTGGTAAGTGACGGTGTCCAAAAATAAAATGATCACGGTGCTTTTGAGAGGTTTTACGTTTACAATATTGCACTAACCACTCTTTATCTTCACCTAAAAAATGAACATCATCATCCCCAGAAATCAACTTATTTCTCTGTGATAAATATTGAGCAAATTTGACTCCTATATCAGGGTGAAGCCATCTGAAAAGTGTTTTACATATAGGATTAGTAAAAACTTTTTTCATGAGTTTAAAACCCGTATCTCCAGGACCAAGTCCATCTCCATGACCAATTAAAAAAGAATGCCCTGAAACTTGTAAATCTAAAGGTTTATGAAAAACGGGAATCCCTAATTCTTTCTCAAAATAATCATCCATCCATAAATCATGATTACCTACAAATAAATATATAGAAATACCTCGGTCTGTAAGTTCTGCTAACTTCCCAAATAACCTTGTAAACCCCTTAGGAACAACTGTTTTGTATTCAAACCAAAAATCAAAAATATCACCTAATAAAAAAATAGCTTCTGCATTTACAGAAACCCTATTAAGCCAATGAATTAGACGCAACTCTTTTTCGCGACTTTTAATGGCATTAGGTGCTCCTAAATGACTATCCGAAACAAAATATATAGATTTAGAAGTAGGTAAAGAGATATTCATAAATAAAATACTTAAGAATTATCACTGGCATGCCACTCGACAAAAGAACCAGAAGTTTCTTGTAATTTTAACGTAACTAAATCTACATAATCAGGCAGGTGTTCCTTTAATACATTAGAAAAGTATACAATTACATTTTCACAAGTAGGTTGAAAATCATGAAAAACAATTTTCATACCTTGATCCTGCAATAATTGTCCAATCTGAGAATGAGGTGATTTTAAATTAAATATAGTAGCATGATCATACACATCTACAATATATTTATTAACTATTTTTTTCAAATCACCAAAATCAATGACCATTCCATTTTTAGGATGATTGATGTCTTCTATTGGACTTCCTGCCACTGTTACACATAATTTATAACTGTGCCCATGTATGTTTTTACACTTTCCATCATAACCATATAATGCGTGTCCTGCTTCAAACTCAAAACACTTAGTGATTCTAATTAAACTCATAGCTCGTTATTTAAATCTTTTTAATTTTTCTTGTGTTTCATCACTTAAGGCTAAAGATGCTGTAATTTTAGCACGTTCGAAAAGTAATTTCTCCCAATGTTGTGTATCGGCTCCCCAAAAACATTTCTTAAGTGCTAATAAAGCTTCAAAACTATAAGAACTTATGTCTTGAGTAAAATGATTGACAGCAACACTTAGTTCTTTTTGGTTTTCAAAAACTCGATTAAATAACCCTTTTTCTTTTGCCCAATAGGCATTTTGCCAATGTTTTGTATCCAAAGATAATTGACTAAATGCACTAACACCTATTTTACGTTCCAAAGCAGGAGCAATTACAAAAGGGCCAATACCTATGCTAAGTTCACTGAGTTTTACAGCGGCATCTTCAGTAGCTAGGACATAATCACAAGCTGCTATAAGCCCTAAAGCTCCGCCTACACTTTTACCTTGCACACTACCAATAATAACTTTTTCACATTTACGCATAGCATTTAACAACAAGGCAAATCCTGAAAAAAAGGCAATAGCTTCTTCTAGGTTTTTAACCTCTAAAAGCTCATGTAAAGATGCCCCCGAACAAAATGCCTTTTCTCCCTCAGATTGTATCACAATAGCTTTAATAGTAGTATTCTTAGAGAGTTCATTAAAACTATTAGCTAATCGAGCTAATAAATTTTTTGTTAAACAATTCCCTTTAGGATGTGCAAAAGTAAGCCATGCAATATGTTGTTCTTTTCTAGTATATAACGATTCTGAAGTAGTAGTCATTAAATATGAAATCTATATTTTAACACTTAATATTTTGTATTACAAATAACTATAGTTATAAAACTATATATTTTAATAAAACACAAAAAAGCTATTTGATAATTTACAAAAATACTAAAGTCAAACAAAGACTTGAACTTTAATTTAAAAGAAATGTATCTTTGTGAAAAAACTTCATGGCTAAAAAACTTCTTATTTTAGGCACTGTGGCCTTTGATTCTATAGAAACCCCTGTAGGTAAGGCAGACAAAATCATTGGTGGATGCGCTTCTTATATTGCTCAGGCAGCTTCTTATTTTGATATTGAATCCGCTGTAGTTTCTATAGTTGGTAATGATTTTCCAAAAGAATATCTAAACCAAATGGAAACTCAAAAAATAGATACTAGTGGTATTGAAATCGTACCTGATGGTAAAACCTTCTTTTGGAGCGGAAAATATCTGGATAATATGAACTCTAGAGAAACTTTAGTCACAGAACTAAACGTACTAGAACACTTCAATCCAAAAGTACCTGAATCTTACAAAGATGCTTCAGTGGTAATGCTCGGAAACTTACATCCCGACTTACAATTATCTTGTCTTGAACAGATGAATAAAACACCAAAACTTGTGGTTATGGATACCATGAACTTTTGGATGGACTTATGTATGGATGCAGTAAAAAACACCCTAAAACACGTAGATGTACTTACTATAAATGATGAAGAAGCACGACAACTAAGTGGCGTATTTTCACTTGTTGAAGCTGCAGAAATCATTCAAGAAATGGGACCAAAATATGTTATTATTAAAAAAGGAGCTGATGGTGCTTTACTTTTCGGTGAAGGAAAAATATTTTCTGCACCAGCTTTACCTCTAAAAGCGGTCTTTGACCCAACAGGAGCTGGAGATAGCTTTGCTGGTGGATTTTGCGGATATCTTACTAAAAATGAAGATTTCAGTTTTGAAGGCTTAAAAACAGCTATTATTCATGGTTCTAACTTAGCTTCTTTTTGTGTAGAATCTTTTGGTATTAAGAAACTAGAAAGCATTGATGCTTCTCAAATAAAAAATAGACTAGAAACTTTTAAAGAACTTACAAGCTTTCAATTGAACTAAATTTTATAATAATAAGGACTTTTTTAAACTAAATACAAACTGTAATTCAAAAATTTAAGGTTTTGGGTTGCTTTTAAATGATGAACATACCTAGAGATAGGTAAGTCCTTTTAAAGTGATTCAAATTCTTAAAATTTTGGATTACAAGAAGTAGTGCCTTTAAACAAGCTCTTATATAATAGTTTATTATAATTTACAATTAATTATCTTTTACCTTCAAACTATTCATCTACTATGAGCGATCCATTAAAACATGAATGTGGAATTGCCTTTATAAGGCTATTAAAACCTTTGGAGTATTACAAAAAGAAATACGGTACTGCTTTTTATGGTGTAAACAAAATGTACCTGATGCTAGAAAAACAACATAATAGGGGTCAGGATGGTGCAGGATTTGCAAGTATTAAACTTGATATGCAACCAGGTCAACGTTATATTAGTAGAGTGCGTTCCAATCAACAATCTCCAATTCAAGATGTTTTTAAACAAATTAATAACCGTATTAATGAGGCACTTCAAAAATCTAGTGATAAAATTGAAGATGTCAATTGGTTAAAAGAAAATGTACCCTATATTGGAGAATGTTTCTTGGGTCACATTCGTTATGGTACACATGGTAAAAATGGAATTGAAAGTGTACATCCTTTTTTAAGACAAAACAACTGGATGCACCGCAACCTTATTGTTGCTGGAAACTTCAATATGACCAATAACAATGTACTGTTTAACAATCTTATTCGGATTGGTCAACACCCTAAAGATAATGTTGACACCATCACAGTAATGGAAAAGATTGGACATTTCTTAGATAGAGAAGTTTCTAAACTTTACAAAAAACTAAAACAAGAGGGGTTTACTAAAAAAGAAGCTTCTCCAGAGATTGCAAAACGATTAAACCTTTGTAAAATACTGAAAAAAGCTTCAAAACACTGGGATGGAGGATATGCAATGGCAGGTATGATTGGTCATGGAGATGCTTTTGTACTTAGAGACCCTGCTGGAATCCGACCAGCGTATTATTACAAAGATGACGAAGTAGTCGTAGTAGCTTCGGAACGACCTGCAATTCAAACCGTATTTAATGTTCCTGTAACTGAAGTAAAAGAGCTTCCTGCAGGTAATGCTATTTTAATAAAAAAAGACGGAGAAACTTCTATCAAGGAAATCAATGAACCATTAGAGCGAAAAGCATGTTCATTTGAGCGAATTTATTTTTCTAGAGGAAATGACAGTGCCATATATAAAGAACGAAAAGCACTAGGTGCATCACTGGCTAAGCCAATACTTTCTGCTATTGGAAATGATCTGAAAAACACCGTTTTTTCTTTTATTCCTAATACTGCAGAAACCTCTTTTTACGGCATGATTGAATCAATGCAAGATGAACTCAATCAGCAAAAACTAAAGACACTACTGCAATTAAAAGACTCTAGTAGTGAAGAAGAATTAACTGAAATTTTATCTCCTAAAATTCGCGTTGAAAAATTAGCGATTAAAGATGCTAAATTACGTACTTTTATTACTGAAGGTAGCAGTAGAGATGATCTTGTAGCCCATATCTATGATGTAACCTATGGAGTTGTACAACCAAAGGATAGTCTTGTTGTAATTGATGATAGTATTGTAAGAGGAACAACGCTTAAAAAGAGTATTTTAAAAATGCTTGATAGGCTAAATCCTAAAAAAATAATCATAGTATCGTCTGCACCACAGATACGTTATCCGGATTGCTACGGTATTGATATGGCAAACCTAGAAGGTTTAATAGCATTCAGAGCCACATTAGAACTCCTAAAAGAAGATAATATGTATCACATAGTAGATGCCATTTATCAAAAATGTAAAGCACAAACAGAACTAGAGGATAGTGAAGTTGTAAATTACGTTAAAGATATTTATTCTAGATATACACCCGAGCAAATCAATGAAAAGATTGCAGAACTATTAAAGGGAGATGTAAAAGCTGAGGTAAAAATAATTTTTCAGAGTATTGGAAACCTACACAAAGCCTGCCCTGAAAACTTAGGTGATTGGTACTTTACAGGAGACTACCCTACCGATGGAGGAAATCGAGTAGTTAATAGAGCCTTTATTAACTTTTATGAAGGTATTAAAGAAAGAGCTTATTAAAATTAGCCATTTCATTAGAGCTTGTTTAAACAAGCTCTAATGACACTATAATAAATCAATTCTTTTCTACTTTACTATAAAATCTAGAAATAGAAACTTCACTCGGAATTAAACAATCATTATAAATACTATCTACTAAATATTTTGCCATTTGCGGAGCAAATATTACTCCTCTAGACCCTAAACCATTTAACATATATACATTCTTATGGGTTTTATGAGCACCTATAATCGGTCTTCTATCTGTAACTGTTGGACGTATTCCCGTTTGTTGTGCTAACACGGTATAAGTTGTTGTACATAAAGATTCAAAAGCTTCAAGAAGTTTTTGTTTAGTCATTTCACAGTGAGAACCATTTGTAAATTCTCGCTTGTAAGTAGCACCAAACTTATAAGTATCTTCTCCAATAGGAATTAAAAAAAAATTGGCTTTTATAGCTTTTTTAAGCTTTAAATCTGGCACCTTTAAAATAAGGTAACTACCTTTATTCCCAACAATTGGTAAATTGTTAAAATAAGGATTATTTTTAACTCCATACCCTTCACAAAAAACTATATTCTTCGCCTTAAAACCCTTATAAGTAACATAAGAATCATAACATTTTAGAGAAGAGTAATCAAAACTTTGATGATGAAAGTTGCCTTTTTTTTGTAAAAGATATTCATAAGTATTTAAAACTTTAGGTATATGCAATCTTCCAATGTTTTTTAACGCTCCATATTTAAAATCAGCCTTAATATGTTTTATTTCTTTTTCAAGAAAAGCATCACATAAATACACAGAAAGTATAGGATCATCAAGTTTAGAATACCATAAATTTTGATCTTGAATACTACTAAATCTACGTATTAAAGGAAGCAACTCATGGGTTCTAAATCCGAGTTTACCACTTAAACTATCATAAAAATTTAAAGTGTAATCCATATACTCATGGGCATTCCAAGCCATGGTAAAACGTTTTAATATAACAGGGTTATAAACGCCTGCAGCCACTTTTGAAGCCTTTACGGTATTTGGATTATCAAAAACAATAACTGATTTACCTGCTTCTTCCAAATGATGAGCAACAGCCAAACCAGCAAGACCAAAACCAACAATAATAGTATCTATCATAAAGT
>WTKB01000086.1:0-17816 GCA_011524575.1 Aquimarina sp. | reverse complement strand
AATTGGTATAATACAAAAAAAGCCCTTTGATTAAAAATCAAGGGCTTTTTATCTCTAAAAATTACAAAAATAACTGTAATTAATAATTCCACATATCTTGTTCAAAATCTCGAATACTTTCTTTGATTCGTTCACTTTCTATAAGTTGTAATAATGAATTATCATTTATGTAATCCTCAACCTTACGGTCACCGAGTTCATTATCCTCTTTATAAATAATACTACTAAAACGTCTTGAATTCAATAAATGATCAAAGGAAATAGGTTTTAATGTATTTTTACTATTAAAGGCCTTAGCTGAATGTAAAATCTCTCGAGCATCCGGATAGAATACCCAGAAAAGTGGTACTAAATCTGGTTCATCATCATCCAAGAAATTCACATCTGGTGCAACAGGAGCAATTCCTAAAAGTCGGTAACGAAGTTCACCTTGTCTCTTATCAAAATACCAAAGACCCTTTATGTGATATTCTAAAATATCTTGAGAGGTAATCTCTCGAGTATCTATATATTCTGCTGAAACAGCTTCACCTGCATTAATCTGTTCAATACCATAATCTGTGGTATCAACTCTTTTTAAACTTGCACTAATATCGCTTAATGTTCTCTTTTCTGTAAAGTACGAATCAGAATACACATTTTCAATCTTTCCAGTTTTGATACCTTTAACTAGTACATCATATAAAGATCTTCGATCTTTACCAATATTCATAGTATCTATTGGATAATATAATGGAAAATTAACACGCTCATCAAGATCTATAATCTCCCAAGTCGTCTTTGCCCAAAGTACATCTCTGTCATCTACATATCCATACTCTAAAGGTTTATCGTTATCCTTTTCTAACTGACTTTGAGTACGCACACCTATTTGATCTGGCTCAGTAACGTTCAAAACGTTAGTTTGAGCAAAACAAAACGATGTAAATGTGGTTGCCAAAACCAAAAATAATGTGTTCTTAAAAACCATAATTTATGGGTATTAATTCGTTAATTCAATAATTACAGGAGAAACCTTTTTAACTCGATAAGATCCACCTGAAGCTAACTTTGCATTAATGTCAAATATCTGTACAGATTGTCCTCTTTTAGCTCTTTTAATAGCTGAACTTGCACGACTATCCATTTTATTTCCAGAAACTCTTACCGTTGGTTGACCAGGAACTTTAATCTTAAATCCTGTAACATTTAATTTTAGATTAAAATCAAAATCAGGAAGTGAAGCACCAACTGTTGTAATTGCAAGAGAACTTTTGCTCATTTTAACAGAACCATCTTCCCCACGAACTGTACCAACTGGTCTAGGAATATCTTTAATCCTAAATTTTTTACTATCACTAACTTTTTCACCATTAGAAAGCTTTCCTGTAACACTAATAGTTACCTCTCTTTGCTTTAAACTTGTTGGATCCATAGTATATTTTCCAGCACTTACTTTGCTAAGTCCTGATGCTGAAGCATAAATAGATGAAACCCCTGGCATAGAAATAGTCATTGGGTTTTTTACACCACGGTAAACAACATTCATTTTATCAGCGGCAATAACCGCAGAATTAGGCTTTGGAATTACAGAATAAGAACTTTTTACAGGAATTTTAATGGTCTTACCATTTTCTATAAACTGAAATTCCCCCTTGATAGATTTCTCTCCAACATTACCTACAGGAAAGTTTAAAATAGTTTGTCCTTCTTTCATCGAACTTTCTGGAAGCGTACGACCATTAATAACTACTTTATGAGCTTTCAATGTTTTATCGTTTTTACCTAGTACAATCTTACCTTTAAAACGCTCTCCTGGAAAAAAGGCAGTTTTATCAGCTACTACAATAGCATCAAAATTATTTAAAGATATCTCAGACTTTAATTTACCACTTAAGATGTTTGATAAAATTTCAGACTGGTTCTTCTTTATGTCTGCCTGAATTTGAGTTAACTTAGTAAGAGAAGCTATCTTAGGAAAACCTTTATAATTATAGGTTAACCAATCTAGCTTTAGACCGTCTTTTGTAGTCTCATCTTCTGTTGAGAAATCAGCTTTGATCGAATCAATAATTTCAGAGAAATCAGTTTGGTCTTTAGGACCTCCTTCTACAGGAGAAAGAAGTTTTATCATTTCATTTTTATAAGTACCAATCTTAGAAACAAATTCTTTACCTTTTTCAGTAACCACTCCATTTGCAAAGAAATATTCTCCTAAGAACACATCTTTATCCATGGTTTCATAATTCTTCTTGTCCTCATCAGTCATGCCTTCAAGCATAAGACCTTTAAGGTCTTTAATATAAGTATCTAAATCGCTAGAAATACTATTAACAACCTTAGCTTTCTCCATCTCTGGTTTAAACTTTTTTGGTTGCTCTTCTACTTTTTGAGCAAGTTGCTCCATAAAAGAAGTATTTCTATCCGTTGCTCTTACATTTGATTGTATCAGTTTTTGATTGATAAGTCCAAAAGCAGATAACACTTCTTTAGACATATTCATTGCCATCATTGCAATAAAAACCAAATACATCAGATTAATCATCTTTTGTCTTGGTGATAATTTACCTCCTGCCATAATTGTTATTATTTAATTTAATTGCTTTTAAGTTTTTTAAAATAAACCTAACAATTATTTTCTATTCATTGCAGAAAGCATTCCTCCATAAACTCCATTTAATGAAGACAAATTCGATGCCAAACTCTCCATTTGCTCTTTTAACATCGTAGCATTTTGAGCCATAGCTTGATTTGCTTTTGTTTGCTGTTCTTGTGACTGTAACTGTGTTTTATAAAGACTATTTAAAGACTCCATTTGAGTGGCAGCAAGTCCCATTTCTTCACTATATTTTTTATGTGCTGCAATACTATCTGTTGTAGAACTAATTCCTTTTGCAGCACCTTCAAAATTACGAATACTTCTCCCAAGACTCTCCATCAGATTTGCATCAATTCTTGCTTCTTTTAGTAAGTCATCTAATTTTTGAGAAAGCATTTGTTTTTCGTCTTTGATAGCTACTTTCTCTTTCTTAGAAGAAGGAGCAGCACCTGCAAGTTCTGGATAAACAATACTCCAATCATACTCCTCATCAATAGATTCAAATGCAGATATAAAGAATATAAAAGCCTCAGTAATAAGACCTATCATAAGCATTTCGTTACCGAAAGGCCAATGTAAAATTTTGAATAAAGCTCCTAAAATTACTACAGATGCACCAATACCGTACACCATATTCATAAGTCTCTTACCTGTTTTTGATTTTCCCATGATTTATTAAAAATTTATAATATTATAATCTAATGTTAACGAAGTAATTTTAAAACTTATAAATAATAATAAGTCTAAAAAAAAACTACTTTATTTTACTATTTTCTAAAAAGTAAAGGCACTAATTAGTTGTTGTTCCGTTAGTGATGTCTGTTCCCATATAGTCTTGAACTGTACGGAATCCAATATAGCTTCTTGCTGAGTCTGCATACTCATAATCACGAGTACTTACCTGTAAAAAATAAGCTACATCTTTCCAAGACCCTCCACGAACTACTTTACGTGTGTTACTTAGATCATTAGAGTTTGGATTCATTGAAGAAATATATTCATAAGATGCAGGATCATAAGTAGAACCTACCCATTCTGAAACATTACCCGCCATGTTATACAAACCATAATCATTAGGATCAAAAGAACGAGCTTCTACAGTATACAATGCCTGATCTGCTGCATAATCACCTCTCATAGGTTTAAAGTTTGCTAAGAAGCATCCTCTATCATTTTTAGTATAAGGCCCACCCCAAGGGTAAGAAGCTGACTCTAAACCACCACGAGCAGCATACTCCCATTCTGCTTCGGTAGGTAATCTCCAACTTGAAGCCCTATCCTTTTTTACACCTCTATGGTCATTATAAAATTTTGTTCTCCAATTACAAAATGCCTTAGCTTGTTTCCAACTTACACCAACTACAGGATAATTATCATAGGCTGTATGATAGAAATACTGATCATGCATTGGCTCATTATAAGAATAATTAAAATCACGAATCCATACTGTTGTATCTGGATATATTGGATAAGCCTCTCGTTTCATGTACTTTAAAACATCTTTACTCTTAGACCTAGCAATACCATCTACATCATACCATTTATAATCGTACTTAAGTTTTTCAGTCTTAAAACGTCTGATACCATTATGAGAATCTTCAGATTTTACATATAAAGAATCCATAACTTCAGCATAATACTCATCTGGAAATTGCTCTGGATTAGTAACCAAATCTACATCCCAATTTAAAAGCCTACCTTCATAACCTGTTTCACCAAGTCCTTCATAGTTGTCTTTCATATATTTTTGATAGACACTCATTTCTTCTTCTGGTATGGCATTTTTGAAAGAATATAAACCTATACCCTCCTCTTCTGCTGTTGTTTGCCCCACATCATCTGCAAGTTTAGCAAGTTCAAAACGAGTAATTGAATCTGTAACCCATTTTGTAAATTGTCTGTATTCCGAATTGGTAATTTCAGTCTCATCCATGTAAAAAGAACGAACTGTTACTGTCTTGGTAGGTGCATTTTTAAGGCCTGGAGCATCATCATCAGATTTACCCATAATAAAAGCACCACCTGGTACTAAAGTCATACCAAATGGTTTTTCTGGATGCCAAGATTTCCCCTTAACTCCAACAAGCTGAGCAGATTTGGTCTGCGTACAACTCGTTGCAACTATCAAAACAGAGGACATTGCTACTAATAATTTATACATAATTCGTGAACTTATCATATTTTTTAGCTAAAATTTTAGTTCTAACAAGTGCATTAGTTTAATAAACAGAAAAGATAATAAAAAAATTTACATTTCAAATTTTTTCTTTGATTTAAACCATCTTTCAGGAATGATTTGATTGCAAGCTAACTCATAATCGGAAAAACTGCAAGCTAATATTGCCTCTATTGGAAATTTACTTGCATTTCCTCGAAAATATTCGACTTTCATCCACCATCTTTGGGTAAATTTACTTTTATAAAAATAAAAACATTCGTTTTCTATCAAAACTTTATAGTGTAAAAAACTAGAATCATCGTTCTTTAACAATTCTGTTTCATTATACCTACAATTTACGCCTTCGATAAAATACCATAGAATTTGAGCAAATAACTGCTCTGAAGTAGCATTTAAATAAGTACTATGAAGGTTATAAATCCCGAAACTAGTTAATTGTTCACTAATTCCTATATACCTAGCAAGTGCACATACCTCTCTACCTGTAAGACCATTAGGTGCTATTCCATAAAAACTAGATTGCATTGCATTAAGATCCATAATGACCATATCAGCCCCTCTTAAAAATGGCTCTGCAAGTGTAAGGTCATTACATAATTCGCCTAATCGAAGTGTATCAAAATACAATTGATCAAACATATCTCTATCAATAACTGACACTTTATAACTTTGGTAGCCAATCACTGAGTAATTAAACAAACAAAAAGGCTCCTCAATTAAAATCTTTTCCATGTATCCTTTATCTAAAGGACTCCCTGTGTCTCTGGTGAGAATGCCTGAAGTAAGTTCGGAAAAATCAATATCAAACTGAGCATCAATATTAACAACATTGACAATCTTATCTAACTCTTGATAAGCTTTATACTGTCCGTAGGCAAGTTCCTGACTACCACCGAGTAAAACAGGTATAGCATCTAAAGCAATGAGTGCTTTAAAAATCTGAGAAACAATCACCTGAGTATCTTTCCATGTCTCTCCTATTTCTACATATCCAAGATCAATTAAGTGCACATTCCAATCTCCTTGATACAAACTATAAAAAGATTTTCTTACAGCATCAAAATCAGTATTTGAAACTCGATAGGTTTCATGAAAACCAGGAGTTTCTTGCCGAAATTCAGCCACAGAAAAAAAAACAATACTTTTAGCAAGAATATCAACATCTAACGTATTATTAGAACGTTTAAAAGTTATCTTTTTTCCTATCTGATGGTCTGATAAATCAGCTACAAAATCCAAAAGAGATTTAGAAACTGGACATATAAATTCTAACATAAGTTTGAAATAAACAGCTATTTACTATTTCTTGCTAGACTTTTTAGTGGTCTTTCGTGTCGTTTTCTTCTTTTTAGCAGGTGCTTTTTCTTGAATAATCTCTAAAACTTCTTTTAAAGTAAGTTTTGAAGCATCTACAGTTTTAGGAAGTTCAATCTTTATCTTTCCTTTTATAATATTACTTCTTCCCCAACGTGCTTTCTCTACACGAATACCTTCTTCTTCCCAGTGATGAATCACCTTATCAATCTCCTTTTGCTTTTTCTGCTCAATAAGTGTTACAATATCCTGATCGGATAAATTATCAAAATCATACTTTTTATTCACATTAATAAAAAGCCCATTCCATTTTAAGTAAGGACCAAAACGCCCTACTCCTTTTTGTACAGGAAGTCCATCATGATGATATATAGGAGCGTCTGCTTTTTCCTTAAGTAAAATAAGTTCCTCTGCACGTTCTAAACTCACAAGCATAGGATCCTCTCCTTTATCTAATGATATATACTTACCATCGTATTTAATATAAGGGCCGTAACGTCCATTAGCTACTACTACTTCTAGATCTCGAAAATCACCTAACACTTTTGGAAGCTCAAAAAGTTTCATAGCTTCTTCAAAAGTAATGGAAGTCAAGGTTTGACCCGGATTAAGACTTGCAAACCTTGGTTTTTCTTCATCTTCTACAGAACCTATTTGCACCATTGGTCCAAACTTACCTAAACGCACACTAACGGGTTTTCGTGTCTGAGGATCTTCTCCTAAAATACGCTCTCCTACTTCACGTTCTGCATTCTGAGCGACATCCTCTACAATAGGATGAAAATCGTGATAAAAATCCTTAATCACATCTGTCCACTCTTGGTTTCCTAGAGCAATTTCATCAAAATCTTGCTCTACTTTGGCTGTGAAGTTGAAATCCAATACCGCAGAAAAATGCAATACTAGAAAGTCATTTACTACCATACCTACATCGGTAGGAACGAGCTTACCTTTATTACTCCCTACTTTTTCAGTGAGTTTTCTTTCTGAAAATTTATCTGCCTTTAAAAGCATCTCAATATAATCTCGAACAACTCCTTCATCCTCCCCTTTAGCGACATACTTACGGTTCTGAATAGTAGAAATAGTAGGAGCATAAGTAGAAGGTCTTCCAATACCTAATTCTTCTAATTTTTTCACTAATGAAGCTTCTGTATATCTACTTGGAGGACGTGTGAATCGTTCTGTAGCTTTAATATAAGAATTAAGAAGTGTTTCACCAATATGCATTGCTGGAAGAATACCATCTTGTTCTTCTTCTTCGTCGTCGTTACTCTCTAAGTAAACTTTTAAGAAACCTTCAAAAGTAATTACTTCTCCATTAGCTGTAAAAACCTCATTATGTTTATCTGCTCCTATACGAACATTTGTCCGCTCTAATTGTGCATCACTCATTTGTGAAGCAATAGCTCGTTTCCAAATAAGTTCATACAAACGTTGTTGGTCATACTCTGCATCGATACTATGAGCAGAAAAATTTGTTGGACGAATAGCTTCGTGTGCCTCTTGAGCTCCTTTGGTTTTTCCTTTGTATTGCCTATTTTTTAAATATTCCTCACCATAAGCATTAACAATTTCTTTAGCTGCACTTTCTTGTGCTTGCGAAGAAAGATTAACACTATCAGTTCTCATATAAGTGATATGACCTGCCTCATAGAGACGTTGTGCCATATTCATTGTTTTTGAAACGGAAAAATAGAGTTTCCTAGCTGCTTCTTGCTGTAAGGTAGAAGTTGTAAATGGAGCAGCTGGCAACTTCTTAGCTGGTTTTTTAGTAAGATTTTCTACATTAAAAACAGCTGATATATTCTGATTTAAAAATTCCTCAGCAGCTTTTTTACTTGAAAAATTCTTCGGTAATTTTGCTTTAAAATGCTTTCCATTAACATTACTAAATTCTGCATCTATACGATAAGAAGCCTTAGGGGTAAAACCTTTAATCTCACGTTCACGTTCCACAATAAGGCGTACTGATACGGATTGCACCCTACCTGCAGAAAGTCCACCTTTTACCTTTCTCCAAAGTACTGGAGAAAGCTCATAACCAACAAGCCTATCTAAAACACGTCGAGCCTGTTGGGCATTAACTAAATTATAATCAATATCTCTTGGATTATCAATAGCTTTTAGAATAGCAGATTTTGTAATTTCATGAAAAACAATACGCTTTGTCTTGGTTTTATCTAAATCTAAAGATTCTGCTAAATGCCATGCAATAGCTTCTCCTTCACGATCTTCATCACTTGCAAGCCATACGGTATCTACTTTCTTAGAAAGTGTTTTAAGTTTTTTAACAACACCTTTTTTATCCTCAGAAACCACATATTTTGGTAAGAAGTCTCCTTCGACATCTACTCCTAGTTCTTTTGAAGGTAAATCTGCTATGTGTCCAAAACTAGACGCTACAGTATAATCTTTTCCTAGAAATTTCTCTATAGTTTTTGCTTTTGCGGGAGACTCCACAATCACTAAATTACTTGCCATAACCCTTGTATTGTTTGCAACAAAAATAACTGATTTTTTTACTTCTAATAAATTTTAAAAGGATACAAATAAAACTACACCTTTCTAAACACTTACTTAAATAAATATAAAACACTAATGTAAAGCCTATTAATACCAATTCTTACTCAAAATGACCGTAATAAATCATTCTTTTTTACTTTCTACTTTATTACAAAAATAAACCATAGCTAAGGCTATGCTTGATTTTTGTAATACGTATAAATAAAAAAATCCTCTAATTTATTTTACAGTAATTTTAAGCAAGAATTGGTATAACTCACAAATAATTTTATGAAAATCAAAATTGCTGTCATTTTGTCATTCAACAGAATTACAGTTATATTTGCTTAGTATTTCTCTATACTTTACCTTTTTTCAAAAACTATGCAAGAACACCAAATCAGCCCAAAAATTACTAAAATCCAAAAAAATAATACTAAAAATTTATACATCGAAAGTTATGGATGTCAAATGAATTTTAGTGATAGTGAAATTGTAACTTCTATACTAAAGGATGAAGGTTTTGAAATAACTACCAAAATGGAAAAAGCGGATCTCGTGCTTATCAACACTTGTTCTATACGAGATAAAGCAGAGCAAACGGTTCGAAAACGCCTAATGAAGTTCAATGCAGTAAAATACGATAATAATCCTAAAATGAAAGTAGGTGTTTTAGGGTGTATGGCAGAGCGTTTAAAAGAAAAATTCTTAGAAGAAGAGAAAATAGTAGATCTTGTAGTGGGACCTGATGCCTATAAAGATCTTCCAAATTTACTGAAAGAAGTTGAAGATGGAAATGACGCCATGAATGTACTTCTATCCAAAGAAGAAACTTACGGAGATATTTCTCCTGTACGTATGCAAAGCAATGGGGTGTCTGCATTTGTATCTATAACTCGTGGATGTGACAATATGTGTACCTTTTGTGTAGTTCCTTTCACACGAGGAAGAGAACGTAGTCGAGACCCTCAAAGTATCTTGGAAGAGATTCAAGACTTATCCGACAAAAACTTCAAAGAAATCATACTTTTAGGGCAAAATGTTGATAGTTACCTATGGTATGGTGGAGGGTTAAAAAAAGATTTTGAAAGAGCTTCCGAAATACAAAAAGCGACAGCTACTAATTTTGCGGAACTTCTAGATAAAATCGCTACGGCATTTCCTAAATTACGTGTACGATTTATGACATCTAACCCACAAGACATGACCTTAGAGGTTATTAAAGTGATGGCTAAACACCGAAATGTTTGTAAGTATATTCATTTACCTATACAAAGTGGTAGTGATCGTATTTTAAAAGCTATGAACCGATTACATACACGTCAAGAATATCTAGATTTAGTAAAAAACATTCGTGAAATGATTCCTGAGTGTACCATTTCTCAAGATATGATTATTGGTTTTCCAACCGAAACTGAAGAAGATCATAAAGATACTCTTTCACTTATTAAAGAAGTCAACTATAGTCATGGATTTATGTACTCCTACTCTGAGAGACCAGGCACACTTGCGGCACGAAAATTTAAGGATGATATTACTCCTGAAATTAAAAAGCGTCGTTTGCAAGAGGTTATCGATGTACAAAGAGCTGTGGGTAAAAAAATTCACGAATCCTTCATTGGGAAAACTCTAGAAGTCTTGATAGAAAAAACCTCAAAACGTTCCGAACAGGATTGGAGTGGTAAGTCTAGTCAAAATATTGTGGTAATTTTTCCAAAAGAACATTACCAAGTTGGAGATTTTGTAAACGTAAAAATAGAAAGTATTACCAGTGCTACTTTACTTGGAAAAGCGGTTGAATACTCTGAAAATAATTAAAAAACTCCTATGGAATCAATACAAACCATTAAACAACGTTTTGGAATTATTGGAAACACTCAAGAGCTTAATCGTGCCATTGAAAAAGCTATACAAATAGCTCCAACAGAAATTTCTGTATTAGTTACTGGAGAAAGTGGTGTTGGTAAAGAAAATATTCCAAGAATAATCCACTCTTTATCTCATAGAAAACACGGTAAATTTATTGCTGTAAACTGTGGTGCAATACCTGAAGGAACCATCGATAGTGAACTATTTGGGCATGAAAAAGGAGCTTTTACAGGGGCTACACAATCTCGTAATGGGTACTTCCAAGAGGCTGATGGAGGTACGATTTTTTTAGATGAAGTAGGCGAATTACCATTAACTACTCAAGTGCGACTTCTAAGAGTATTGGAAAATGGAGAATTTATTAAAGTAGGATCTTCTAAAGTTATCAAGACCAATGTAAGAATTGTTGCTGCAACTAATGTGAATATGCCCAGTGCTATTGCAAAAAACAAATTTCGTGAAGATTTATACTACAGATTGAGTACTATTGAAATTTCCCTTCCCCCTCTTAGAGAACGTAAAGGAGATATTCATTTACTATTCCGTAAGTTTGCTGCCGATTTTGCAGGAAAATATAAAATGCCCACGCTGCGTTTAGATAATCGTGCCATACAACTATTAGAAAATCAATCTTGGAAGGGTAATATTCGGCAACTAAAAAACTTTACAGAACAAATTTCTGTACTAGAAAAAGAACGAGAAATCGGTATAGATACCCTTTCTGAATACCTACCTAAAAATACTATAAATCAATTACCTGCAGTAATTCCTTCTGCACAAAATGAGAGTACTTTTAAAAACGAACGTGAAATTTTGTATAAAGTACTTTTTGATATGAAAAGTGATTTAAGTGATTTAAGAAAATTAACACTTGAGTTATTAAATAACGACAACACCAAACAAGTACAAGAAAAAAACCAGACCTTAATTCAAAAAATATATAGTACAGACCAAAACCCTTCTTTAATCGAAAAAGACTTCTCAACCAGTGGCTTAAACACATTTAAAAGACCGCTTAACAAAGGTAACGTCACTACACCAGAAGAATACTTACAAATTAATGAACTACATCCCATAGATCATACTACAAAAAAGACGCTAGATCATTCATCAATAAATACTTTAGAAGATAAATACCACTACGCACAAGAAATTGTAGAAGAAGAGAATCTTTCCCTACAGGATAAAGAAATTGAACTGATAGAAAAAGCATTGAAACGCCACAAAAATAACCGTCGTGCTGCTGCTGAAGAACTCGGTATTAGTGAACGCACCTTATACCGTAAAATAAAAGAATATGATCTATAGTAAATTAAAACTCTTAAAAAATATCTTGGCTGTACTTTTTATAGTTTTACTATGTAACAGTTGTGGTATTTATTCTTTTAGTGGAATTTCAATAAGCCCAGAAATAAAAACCTTTGAAGTAGAAAAATTTAGAAGTACTTCTGGAATTATTGAAGCAGGACTTGACAGGCGTTTTACCACAGAACTTCAAGACTATATCCTAAATCAAACCAATCTAAATTTAGTTACAAATAATGGTGATATTATTTACGATGGCGAAATTATCGATTTTTACATCGCACCAAACAATGCTACTGATACTAATAATACAGCTGAAAACCGACTCACTATTAAAATAAAAGTACGCTTTACTGACTTAAAAAATAGTAAAAACAACTTAGAAAAAATCTTTTCTCACTTCTATGACTACCCCAGTGCGGATCAATTAATAGGTGCTGTAGCTGACGTAGCATATCAAGAAATTTTTGAACGTATTAAACAAGATATTGTCAATGCTACTTTAGCTAAATGGTAAAGGCTTTAAACATGCTCTAATACTACTCATCCTTTTAAATCACTATAAAATGGATAAAGAAAAAATAAATCTATGGGTTTCGAAACCTTATGAGGTGCAGATTTCAGATCTAGAATTACTAACCAAACTTATAAAAAAATACCCCTATTTTCAAGCTTTAAAAGCAATCCAAACTAAACTTTTAAAAGAAACGAATAGCCACCTATATCCTGAGAAAGAAAATCAATTAGCACTACACACCTTAGATAGAACTGTCTTATATCAATTCTTGAACAATAAATTTCCTTCAAAAAAGGATGCAACTTCAAAAACAGAATATTTAAAAGAAAATTCAATAACTGATCTAGAAAAAAAAACTACAAGAGCAAAAGAAGATACAGATGCTATTTCTAATAAAAAAGATAAAAAAAAGCAGCATAAAGAAACTTCAATAGCTCCAAAAAAAGTTAAAGAAAAGATAAAAAAAGATCCTATTGAACAAGCTCCAAAATCTGATAAGAAAAAGAAAATCAAAACACCTAAAGAGGAGCACAAGAAAAAAATAAAAGATCAAACAAAAAATAAATTTTCTTATTCCGAATGGTTAAAACGCACTAAAAACTCCGAAAGTACTAACCCTAAAGACAAAAAACCATCTAAAATAGATCTGAATATTCCAAATAAAAAATCTATTTCAGAAAAAACAACCTCAAAAAAAGAAACAATTCCAACCAAAGCTTCTACAAAACGACATCTAGAAAACCCGATTATTGATGCCTTTATCAAAGAAAACCCTAAAATAACCCCATTAAAAAAAGAAACTTCTTTTAAAAAAATCCCGCAGGAAGCATTGAAACCTATAGACTCTGGGGATTTAATGACAGAAACTTTAGCAAAAATCTACTTAAAACAAAAGAATTACACCAAGGCGGAACAAGCATATAAAATATTAATTTTGAAAAACCCACAAAAAAGTGGTTACTTTGTTGATCAAATCCGACTGATAAAAGATTTACGAGAAAATAAAGACGAATTATGACAGCTTTTTCAATTTTTTTAATATTAATCATATTAGTAGCCCTATTATTAGTACTTGTAATTATGGTACAAAATCCAAAAGGAGGAGGTCTTTCTTCTAGTTTTGGAGGAGGTGCTCAAGTAGGTGGTGTACAAAACACAACCAACTTTTTAGATAAAAGTACATGGATATTAGCAGCGCTATTCCTTGGATTAATTTTAGTTTCAGGACTTTCTTTGAATAGAAATTACGGTGTGAGTAACACTTCTAAAATCCTTGATGAAAACAGTATTGAAATTAACAAAGAATCTTCAACTCCTGCAGAAACACCTGATGTAGCAGAGTAATAAATTTAGATTAAAAAATATCTCTTTCATATAAATGCCTATTTGTTCTACCTGACAAATAGGCATTTTTACTTTTCTTTTGTCAGAAAGTTTTAGCTTGGCATAATTTCTGAAAAAAATGAAAATGTAATTGATTCACTCAAAAAATAATTAACAATGGCAACAACAATTAAGCCCTTAGCTGATAGAGTACTTATAGAACCTTTAGCTGCTGAAACAAAAACTGCTTCTGGTATATATATTCCTGATACCGCTAAAGAAAAGCCCTTAAAGGGAAAAGTAATTGCTGTCGGTAGTGGTAAAAAAGACCATGAAATGACAGTAAAAGTTGGAGAAACAGTACTTTACTCTAAATATGGCGGTACAGAACTTAACCACGAGGGTAAAGATTTCTTAATTATGAGAGAAGAAGATATTTTAGCCGTTATTTAATAACAGCATATTCAAAATTAAAAAAATAACTATTTGTTTTTTGAATCCTTGTATTCATAGAACTTTAATGCGAAAAAAATGGCAATTAGAATAGAATTTGATGATAAAGCACGTAAAGGTATTCTTAACGGTGTAAATAAATTAGCTGATGCTGTAGAAACCACTCTTGGACCATGTGGTAGAAATGTAATCATCGATAGTGACTTTGGAGATCCAAAAGTAACTAAAGACGGAGTAACTGTTGCTAATTCTATTGATGTACAGGACCGTCACGAGAATATGGGAGTTAAACTTGTAAGGCAAGTAGCTTCAAGAACCAACGATTCTGCTGGTGATGGTACTACTACTGCAACAGTACTTACAAGAGCCGTTGTAAAAGAAGGACTTAGAAATGTAGCTGCTGGTGCCAACCCAACAGATCTTAAAAAAGGAATTGATAAAGCTGTAGCTGCAATAACTGCTGACCTAGAAAAACAATCTGAGGAAGTAGGAAGTTCTTCTAATAAAATCCAACAAGTAGCATCAATTTCTGCTAATAACGACAATGTAATTGGTGAACTTATAGCTCAAGCTTTTGAAAAAGTAGGTAAAGAGGGTGTTATTACTGTAGAAGAAGCAAAAGGAACAGAAACTTTTGTGGATGTTGTAGAAGGGATGCAATTTGATAGAGGATACTTATCTCCATACTTTGTAACCAACAACGAAAAAATGATTGCAGAGCTAGATAATCCTTATATTTTAATCATTGACAGAAAAATTTCTGTAATGAAGGATTTACTACCTATTTTAGAACCTGTAGCTCAATCTGGAAAACCATTACTTATTATCGCAGAAGATGTAGATGGCGAAGCTCTTGCAACTCTTGTAGTTAATAAACTTAGAGGAGCTTTAAAAATTGCTGCTGTAAAAGCACCTGGATTTGGCGATCGTAGAAAAGCAATGCTTGAAGATATCGCTATTCTTACAGGAGGAACTGTAATTTCTGAAGAAAGAGGTTTCTCAATGGAAACAGCAACTATAGAACAACTAGGTACAGCAGAAAAAATAGTTATTGACAAAGACAATACAACTGTTGTAAATGGTTCTGGAGAAGAAGGACTTATCAAAAATCGTATCAATCAAATTAAATCTCAGATTGAAACAACAACTTCTGATTACGATAGAGAAAAACTTCAAGAGCGTCTAGCAAAGCTTGCTGGAGGAGTAGCTGTACTTTATGTAGGTGCACCTAGTGAAGTAGAAATGAAAGAAAAGAAGGACCGTGTAGATGATGCTTTACACGCTACTAGAGCTGCTGTAGAAGAAGGAATTGTTGCTGGAGGTGGTGTTGCTCTTGTACGTGCTAAAAAAGTATTAGAAACGCTAACTACTGATAATAAAGATGAACTTACAGGAATTCAAATTATCAATAGAGCTATCGAAGCCCCTTTAAGAACTATTGTTGAAAATGCAGGTGGTGAAGGATCTGTTGTAATTGCTAAAGTTATTGAAGGAACAGGAGATTTTGGATTTGATGCAAAAAGTGGCAACTATGTAAAAATGCTTGAAGCAGGAATTATAGACCCTAAAAAAGTAACTCGTGTAGCCTTACAAAATGCGGCTTCAGTTTCTGGTATGATTCTAACTACAGAATGTGCACTTATAGAAATTAAAGAAGAAGGAGCAGATGCTGATCATCACCATCATCATGGTGGCGGAGGAATGCCTGGTATGATGTAATACGATTTCCTCTAAAATTTACTCATAAAAATAGGTGTATTTTATTTAAATACACCTATTTTTGTTTAAATATGCACGTATATATTTCATATACAATCATTTACATCAATAAATTAAAAATAAAGAATACAAATATGCCACAAGTAGAAGAAAATTCCAGAGAAGACATTGATAACAGAATTGATCGTGCTTTTGATAAAATTACTAAAGGATTTGAACTAAATAAAAGAAAAGAACGAGATTTTAACATAGATAATTATGTTGATAATGCTTTAGATACAATCAACGATAGTGCATTGCGTTTCGAAATTTTAAATAACTTATACAAAAAGTTACATAAAAAGTATGATGAAACACCTAAATTTGAAAGTTTAGTTCGAAAAAATATTATCAATGCTATCGCTAAAATAGCTGTTTACTTAAGTTCAAGTGTTGGACTGGAAAAGTCTGAGGGGATTAGAGATGTTGCAATTACTCAGGGTAAAGATCCTGCTATAACTCCTGTATGGCCAGAACTTACTCAACAAGATTTCACTAAATTTCAAGAACAAACTAGAGGTCAAGCCAATAATAGCCTTGGAAGATTAGCTGGTAGAGCTACTACAGCACTCAATTCAGGTGTAAGTACCCGTGGTGCAGGTGTAGCAGGACAACAAACACCACAAAAGCCAACTAGATCTATGAAAAGATCATAGTTGTTTTTATAACTTTTACTATACATAAGAGCTTATTTAAACTCACTATTTCCTGTAATCCCTTTAAACAAGCTCTAAAAAAAGCAGTATGTTTTATTTAAACATGCTGCTTTTTTTATGTACTATTTTTAATAAGAACTAATCAAAAACCAATTGATCTATAGATCTCCAATGTAGTTTTTGAGAAATAGTTCCATTATTTAACTTTAAAACTCCAGGGTTAGAACGAATCATTGTTTTTAATGCCGTCTCATCACAGAAATAAATCGGAAGTTTAATACTATAATCTTTTATTAAACTAGTAAAGTCCTCTGGAGCAGAAGCAGAAAGACCAATACAAGTATATCCTTTACTTCTAGCTTTTTGAAGTGTATTTGACATCGATTCAAATGCTTTTAAATCAGAAGTATTCAAATTACACATCACAAAAACTAAAAGTTTTGGATGGGTAAGCATATCTGTAGTAAAATCCTCACTATCCTTTTCTATTGAAAAATCATGAATAGGTGGTTCGTACCCCTTTTGTACCATTTGAGTATCTACACTTACAAATTTCCCTTTTGTTTTAGGATAACTACCGTTAGTAGTGATAATCTTTTCTTTACCATCCTCTATAAATTTCCAATGGTAATCAAAAACAGCCTTTGGAGCATCCTGAGGGATCTGCATTGCAGTGGGAATATGCGTACCTAATTTATAGGGTCTAAAATCTAAAATAGGCAGGTATTGTAATACATAAATACCGTAAGAAGTACTGAGTATAAATGCAAGTAATGAACTCGTAAAGTTAATCTTTGAGCTAAAAAAAGGAGTGAGAAATTCCCTACCCTTAATAAGCAATAGTATAAAGAGTAATAAAACAACATCTTTAGCAAAAGACTGCCACGGTGTAAGCGGCAAAGCATCTCCAAAACAACCACAATCTGTTACTTTATTAAAATAGGCAGAATAAAAAGTAAGGAACGTAAAAAAAACAATCATTCCTAAAAGTGAAGTTAAAGTAAACTTTCGTCTATACCCTAAAATTAAAAATACACCTAATATAATTTCAAAAATTACGAGGAAAAAAGCAAGGTATAAGGTGTAAGGTTGTAAAAACTCCATACCTAAAACCCCCTCAGAAAAATACTCTGTAAGTTTATAAGAAAAACCTTTAGGGTCACTCAGTTTTACAAAACCAGAAATAATAAATAAAATACCTACGAAAATTCTACTAATACCTACAAGTACTTTCATGTTACATAAAATTATAAATTTATTACCCCCTCTTTATTTCCCTCTTAGAGCTTGTTTAAAGGGAATAAAAACTGTAATTCAAAAGTTTAAGGTTTTGATTTACTTTTAAATGATGCGTATATC
>WTKB01000189.1 GCA_011524575.1 Aquimarina sp. | reverse complement strand
AGTATTATTAATCAGGTAATTATAATTTATTTTTGTAATGAAAAAAGAAAGAAAATAAAGAAGAATTTATTACGGTGATGCTATGCATTAATTGGTTCTAAAAGCCTATTTTATACGTTTACCCTAGTTTCCAAACACATTATAAAAAATAAATTGTTAATTTTACCAATCAAAATTTTTGTACTGTTAAATAATTATAGATTTTTACTTCATTAACAAAACAAAGATTTATTAAAAATAAGAACTCAAAAAAAGTTCGTATCACTTCAAAAAATTAATTCGGATACTTTAAAATCATGTCAGGAAAAAAACGTTTATCCAATATTCTTGGAATTACCAGTATTATTGCCAGTTTTATTTTAGCAGGAAAACTCATCTTTGATTTTGATATAAATCATTTTTGGACCACACCTTGGATCGTAGGAATTCTAGGAATTATTGCACTTTCTGGTATTGGCATCTGGTTACTGTCAAAATCTGAGGAAAATGATAACACACGTACTCTTTTTGGGTTTGTATATGCCATTGTTGCTATTATTATTTATGTGTATTGGGCAACCTTTCAGATTCATTCTGCCACGGGTATTGAAGTTGGTGGCTATATGGGGTTTGCGTTAATATTCTCTGTAGCTTTGGGTATGGTGATTTCCTCTTGGAAAGGTATTGGAAATACCTACAGATTAATCATTACTGGAATTGCAGGAATTGCCAATTTAGGGCTTACCATAAGTATGATTTACAGATATGTATTTAAGGAAGATGCTATTTTAATGTGGACTTTTACAGGGGAAATTTTTGTGATTTTATTGGGTGCAATACTCTTTATAAAAGCTTATAAACAACTCGAATAATAGCAACCGATATTTTAAAAAACAATACAAAAGCCTTACAATTTCTTGTAAGGCTTTTGTATTTTTATATCATTTGATACTATTGGCATCAAAGTTTCGTTAGAATAAAATTGGTCATACGGTCAAATAAATGCTCCCGAGTATTGCCTCCATAAATACCATGATTGGCATTTGGGTAAATTGCTAAATCAAAAAACTTATGTGCTTTATTTAATGCAAGTGTCATTTGATAGGTATTTTGAATATGTACATTCTCGTCTAGCAAACCATGTACAAGCAATAAACTTCCTTCAAGCTGATCTGCTAAAAATAAAGGGGAACTTTTATAATACCCCATTGGATTTAGTTCTTGGGTTTGCATGTATCTTTCGGTGTATATACTATCATAGTAACTCCAGTGGGTTACAGGTGCTACCGAAATACTGGCTTTAAAAGGACTATCTTTTTGTAAAATAGTATGTAGAGCTATTGTTCCTCCATAACTCCAACCCCAAATACCCACACGATTCCTATCAATAAAAGAAAACGTTGCCAAATGTTCTGCAAAAGCAATATGATCCTTTGCTTCTTGCACTCCAAGTTTTTTGTACGTAAGATCTTTAAAGGCTTTACCTTTCATTCCTGTTCCTCTTGGATCTAGACATACAATAACATATCCTTTTTGCGTTAGTAAATAATGCCAATAATCGGTGTAAGAGTGCCAAGTATTTTGTACTTGTTGTGATCCTGGACCGGAATACTGGTAAATCAATACAGGGTATTTTTTATTGGCATCAAAATCGTGAGGTTTAATGATGTAATAATTGAGCTCATGCCCATTTTGGGTAATGGTTTTAAATTCTTTAGAAGGTAAATTATAGGCTAGTAATTTATTTTTGAGATCCGTATTATCAATCCCTAAAGGCATTTCTTGTAAAATATCGGTATCGATACTTTGATAACTTACAGGCTGTGAAACACTAGAAAATTCATCGATAAAAAACGAATAATCCGAACTAAAATATGCTTTATGCGTTCCTGGCTTATGCGTAGTTAAAGATTGTAAAGTGGAAGTATCTAAAGAAATACTATACAAATGTCTTTGGGTATTTTGACTAAGCTTGGCACCTTGTAAAAAAACACGTCCCCTATCCAAATCTACTCCATAGATTTGAGTCACCTCAAAATCTCCAAAACTTAGCTGTTTTTCTTTTTTTCCTTGATTAGTATACAAATACACCTGTCTAAAACCTGATTTTTCACTGGTTAGTAAAAACCGATCACCTCCAAGAAACTGAAAATGATTGTGGTAATCTATGTAAGTAGTATTGGTCTCTGAGTAAATGATCTTTTGTTTTTTTCCATCAATAGAAATTTGTAATAATTGCAAGTGGTTTTGGAGTCTATTTACTGTTTTAACTACAATATTTTTGTTTTTAGGATGCCAATAAAAATCGGGTAAATAATCTTGTGTTGTATTGTAATTTTCTAAAGAGATATCCTTAGTTTTTCGTGTAGTCACATCAAAAATATGCAAACTTACCGTACTGTTCTGCTCTCCTGCCTTTGGATACTTGATACTTTTTTCTTCAGGATATTTATCCGAAGTATGTTGGTGCATGGTATATGTTTTAAGATCAGAAGTATCAAAGCGTAAAAAAGCAATTTTATCTCCTTTTGGACTCCATTTAAACGCCTGTATAAGTTCGAACTCTTCCTCGTATGCCCAGTCGGCAAGTCCGTTACTAACACGACCATCTATACCACTGGTAGTAACTACTATCTGAGCATTTAAGTTTAAATCTTGGATATAAATATTAGCATCCTGTACGTAAGCAATTTTTTGTCCATCATTAGAAAACCTTGGATGAAAAATACGCTGCTCCCCTATAGCAGTAAAAGATTTATTTTTAAAATCATACACAAAATAATACCCCGATTTGGAATATCGATACCGAGGGGTTTCTTG
>WTKB01000311.1 GCA_011524575.1 Aquimarina sp. | reverse complement strand
GGTTATTATCATTGATGAACCTGAGTTAGGTTTACATCCTGTAGCAATAAATAAATTGGCAGCATTGATAAAAAAAGCCTCAAAACATTCTCAAATCATTATTTCTACACAATCAGTAAATCTAGTTAATAATTTTACCCCAAAAGATGTAATAACCGTAGATCGTTTTGATAACCAGTCTGTATTCCAAAAATTAGATCAAGCTGAGTTAGACGAGTGGTTAGCTGATTTCTCTCTAGGAGATTTGTGGCTGAAAAATATGATTAAAGGACAACCTTACTAATTCATGAAAAGATTACATTGTATTGTTGAAGGACAAACTGAAGTAGCTGTTTTTACGGCTATTTTATCACCGTATATTTATCAGAAAACAGGAGCTTATTGTTTATTTACTGCTATCAAACACACTGGTGGCGGTATCGTTCAGTTTTCCAAGATATTTCCTGAATTGAGAAAACATTTACAGGAAAAGAAAATTGTAACTACTTTCTTTGATTATTATGGTATCCATAAAAATCATCAATTTAAAAATTTTCAAGAAGCCAAAATAAACCAACATAATGCTCAATTTGGTGTTGATTTACTTGAAAAAGGAATGACTCAATACCTTGAAGACTACAATGTAAATACTAGGTATTTTATCCCTTACATACAATTACATGAGTTTGAAGCTATTTTATTTTCATCTCCTGAGAGTTTTTATGATGTATATGATAATCAAGAAATTGTAAATTACATTCAAAATATTAGAAACAGATACCCTAACCCTGAAGCTATTAATGATAGTCCTCAAACTGCTCCGTCAAAAAGAATTATAAAAATAGTTGAAAAACACAATAATACATACGAGAAAGTAATTGATGGCCAAGATATTGCTGAGCTAGCTGGAATTGAAGTAATTTTAGAAAATTGCCCTAGATTTAGACAATGGGTTAATCAATTAATCGAGGCATTAAATGATTTATAATCAGAAAATGAAAGAAGTTTATAACGGAGCCTGATTTATAATAAGCTTTAGAGCTTGTGACAAATGGATTAAATTAAGAGCTTGTTTAAACTGAATACAAGCTCTAAAATTCTATTATGAGATTCAAAACTTTAATAAATATCATTGGGAAAATATTCTTTTTTTCATGTCTTATACTATTAACTTTTAGTTATTTATCTGATATAAAGATTAGTTTTCATCATTATTTCTTTTACTTTTTTGGAACGTATTTAGTAAGTTTTTTATTGCTCCTATCAACTTCTAAGAATAAAATTTATTTGATGATTATTGGTGTTATACCCATACTATCTTCAATCTATCTTTTTTTTAATGCTACCCATCAAATAGGGGCAAGAAAAAACTTTTTAAACAGCCAATATGAAATAAGGGCATATGCCTATCATTATCAAATAATAGAACGATATTGCTTTTTTGAGAAGGTTGTGGCACAAAAAAAATCTGATATTTTCTTTGATCCTTATTCAAAAATAGGTCGATTACCTTCATTTCAATTTGAAGCGAAATTAATAGACTTAACAAAAAATACTGGACTACCTAGTAAAATTGGTAGAATTTTTTAAGCGATTTTTTGTTTATTTTTCATTCTGATTTTGAGTTCCATTTCAGCGGGCGTTAAGTAGCCAATACTGGAATGGAGTCTTTCGTAATTATACCATTTCATGTAATCATCGATAACCTGATACGCTTGTATCGTACTTTTGAACGTATACCTGTTAGTGCATTCATATTTAAGTGTTTTAAAGAAGCTTTCAGCCACAGCATTATCCCAACAATTTCCTTTTCGACTCATGGATGGTGTGATTTTTACATGATTTTGAAATAGGGTTTTCATTCTGCTAGAAGCATATTGACTACCTCTATCTGAGTGGAAAATATGATTTTCAGTAATTTGTCTTTTTTGAGTGGCTTTTAACCAAGTTTTGTAAATGGTGTTTTCAGTACTCATATCTAAGCTTAATGTCCACGCTATGATCTTTCTATCAGCTAAATCCAAAATAGTAGTCACATAATTCCATTTTCCTGCAACTCGAATATAAGTGATGTCCGAAACCCATTTTTGTCCTAATTCTAGACTTTCAAAATTTCTATTAAGCACATTATCTGCAATGGGAAGATTATGGTTAGAATCCGTAGTTACTACTTTAAATCTCTTAGAAAGTACGCTTTTAATGCCCATTTCACGCATTAAATAGGCTACATAAGAGCGATTTAGGACAATGCCTTCCCTTTCCAATTGTTTCTGAATCCTCGCAGAACCATAAGTCTCTCGGCTATGCTCCCAAATTTCTTTGATCTTGTCTTTATACCAAATCGTCTTTGAGGATACTTTAAGTTTATCCTTTGTTTTAAGCCACGAGTAGTAGGCGTTTACACTCACATCTAACTGTTTACACATCTTTTCAATAGTAAAGGATTCTGAATTTTCTTCAATAAATTGATACCTTTCTATTCGTTCACGGAAAAGATGCTTACCGCTTTTTTTAAGATGTCACGCTCTTCTTTCATGTCTTTTAATTGCTTTTTAAGGCGTCTATTTTCTTTTTCTAAAGCAATAGTTGCTTCATCTTTGAAAGCTCCTGTTTCGGATTTAAACTCTTTTAACCAACGGTAAACTGTAGGCTTTTTTAGCTGGTACTCTTTGCAAACCTCGTCAATAGATTTTGGGTTAGACATGCATAGTAAATCTACAATGGTTTGTTTAAATTCTTTGTCGTAATTTGATCGGCTCATAAGAAGTAAAGTTAATAAGATTTTATCTTAAGCAATCCTACCAACAAAACTAGACATTCCA
>WTKB01000033.1 GCA_011524575.1 Aquimarina sp. | reverse complement strand
TTTTTATATTTATGAGGTAGTCGATAATAAATCGGATACATTTCAAATTAATTCATTTATTTCTGAGCTTGACTCTTTTTTTAAGACTATTAAATTTTAATTTTATCAGAGTTATAAAGTCCCACAAGTACTGAGTTTCCTTGCTTGTCTATTTTTAAACCACCATATTTTGCACTCACATATTTTTCAGCTTTTCCTTCTTGAAAAAAATAGGATTCAGCACCTATATTTAAATTCCATCTGTTTTTACTTGTAAATTCAATTAGATATTCGTCTTTACCTACAGGTAATCTGTTTTTTTGAAAACGTTGTTTTTGAGCTACTCCATTGGAGTCTATTTTAACTACACAAAACCCTCTTTTTAAATCTGTTTTAGGATTACGGCTAATGCTATAATTTAAGTTCATATAATCTCCTTGTATTAGTGAACGAGGATCTCTAGGAGCTAGTTCTAGTAAAATAAGCTTTCCATTATTAATTATTTCTTCTTTTTGATATACTGAATAGTTAAAATAACCAAGTAAAAGGCATAAGTTAACTATGATTATAATCCATTTATAGGTTTTCATTGTATTTGTTTTTAAAGATATAGTAGGTAATTAAAAAAAGTATTCCAGAACTCATTAGTAAAGCTGATTTCACTAATAAAGTAAAGTTAAGATCATAATAGAATTTTGAAATCATAACGATCAAACTAGTTAGCCCTATGCTAAAAATAGTGGTGTTTTTATGTTTAAAACCTATTATGAGAATAAGTAAAGCTATTCCAATTGCAGGGAATATAAAAGTGCAGCCTAAACAGCAAAGGCATAGAAATAATAATAGTAATCGATCTTTTATGAGCAGATTTTCGGTTTGTTTCCAAATAAAATGACTAATTAGCAATAAAACGGTACTTGATGTTATCCAATTGGTGTTCGTAACAGATTCAAAGCTAGTGTAATAACAGGTTAATATTAAGCTGGTTAAAATTCCATATATAACTGACTGGTATGAGTTTAGACTTAATTTGCTTTTAGCATAAAACCAAGCTTGATTCATACTTGTTAAATAATAAGCAATACTTAAAATACTTATTATTGAGTAGATATATTGTTCTTCATAAACTTTAATAACATCTTCAAAAAGGAAGAATATCAAACTAAATAAACTACCTATTCCCAAAATAACATTGATGTATTTTATAAAATGGTTCTTAGAAATTAAAAAGCTAATAAAATTAATAGCTATAATAATTAAGCTTAAATAGGTTTCATTAATTTTTAAATTTTTCATTCCAAAACCTATACATATTACAGCTATACAAAATAAACATACATTCACAGTAGCTACACCTAAACTTTGTGGTTTAGAGGATATCATTAAGGAGGTAATACTTATTATGATTCCCATTGTTAATAAAGCAGGATTACTACCTGAAATAAAACAAAGAGCAGCAAAGATTATAAAGAATAAACTAGCAATTAAACTTCCACCAATTGTTATGACTTTAGAAAATAATGTACTTTGATGTTTAGATTCTCTATTTTTTTCTAATTCTAAATGAATTTGATTGTTAAGTTGATTACTTTCCATGATTCCATTGTTTATCTAGTTTTTGAATAACTTGTATAGTAATTGCTGTTCCTATTACAGCAATAAAGCTTAATAGAATGAATATTCCGATGTCAAAAAAATCGGTGATTTTTAAAATTAATGCTGAAATAAAACAAATTAAGCTTAAGCCTGTAAGTGCTATAATCAATTTGTTTTGAGTTTTAATAGCATGCCAAATACTAGAGAAAAGAATGCTGAAGTATATTATTAAAGAAATACTACATGCTATGTGCCAGTTTTCAAAAATAGCACCGATTACCCCTATGCTAGATAGTCCGATAACGTAAGTTGTTAAAATATTAAATAACCAATTTGATAAATTAATTTTTGGTGTAAAATGAAGTGCTATTAAAGCTAAAAAGTTACATGTAGTTAGCCAATTAAAACAGGTTGCAATTTCCCAATTGGCTACTTGTTCTGTATACAAAAAAAGTGTTGTATTAATAAGAACTAAGTAAATACACCAAAGCGGATTAAAATTGACAACGATTACCCATAAACTAATAAATATTGTCCACCCTAAAAAGAAATCATAGGCATTGGCACCTGTTTGGTATATTTGACCAAATACGGCAAACAGTACACCAACTAATACACAGGAAGCAGTAAGTAGTATTTTTTTAAAGTTAGGTTTGATTTTTAAAAAGTAAGCTGCTGTTATACTACTAATTATAAGTAATTGAATTGTTCCTAGTTTTACAAAATCTGGAATTATATCCCAGTTAAAAGCAAAAAAGAAAACAACACCTGCGGTGGTAAATCCAACACCTAAGCTTAAGAATAAGTATTCTAAAAATACTTTCCAATCTTTGGGTTGTTGGTAAACTTGATTTTTTAAAACCCCTTGAATTTCATTTTTAGAAAATGAGTTTTCGGAGCATATTTTAAAAAGAACACGATCTTTTAATTTTTCCATTGTTAAATTTTAAGTATTCAAATATGTTATTTTTTTGAATAAGACTAAAATCTAAAAAATGAATATAATTACTATTTAAATTGATTAATTAAAATTTAATTGTTTGATTATTAGTGTTTTGTTTTTTAAAAATTACTTTACGAGTTCTCCTTTACACAGAGTAAGTATGTAGTTACAATGCTCTAAATCATCTTTATTTAACTTAAAAATACCTGTTATCCTTACAATTTGATCGGTTTTGAAATGGGATTTTGCATTGAATTGCAGTTCAATTGCAGTTTCGGGTCCAC
>WTKB01000107.1 GCA_011524575.1 Aquimarina sp. | reverse complement strand
TAATACTTTTTTACCTTTAAAACAAATAAAATTGATATGTAAAAAGTGATATTTAACTAAATACTACCTCTTTATCCTTGTAGTCTCTTTAGTTTAAAAGCTTAAATATATTAAAGTGTTAAGTGTTTTTTGTTGTGTTTTTATTGTTTTTTAGTTGTTTTAATTGAGTATTTGTTAATTATTTTTCTTTATGAAAGACCTGGATTAACTTATCTGTATTTTAAATCTTCAACGAAATAGATTGTATTTGAGTAGGGGCAAAATGTTAACTTAATATTATTTTTTAACATTGAGAGTGCTTATACCAATTCTTACTTTAGAGCTTGTTTAAACAAGCTCTAAAAAAATCCATAGGTACATTTATAAAATAACTATTTTTTTTACTTTTTGAATTTCACCTATTTGAATTTCACATAGGTATAAACCACTAGCTAAGGTTTCCAGATTTAGCGTTTTGTTTACTCCTGTTATTATTTGCTGATTCAGTTTCTTGCCATTCAGTTGATAAATGGTAAAGGTTATTTCGGTGTTGTTTGGAATATTTTGAGTTTCAATACTTAGATTACCTTGTATGGGATTTTTAAAAGGTAAAATTAAATCATCTATATTACTACTTTCAAAGTTATTTATAGTTATTGCAGGGCTTTCTGTAAAGAAGATATTATCAATGGCACTTATTTTAATACGTGCTTCTGTACTTGTTTTGTTACTTGGAAAGTGTACTTCTTCAATGCCATCATTATCAGTTTCTGTTGACAGTACTTCTGTGTAAGATAGTCCATTATCATAAGAAATTTCAATTTTCACCTTAGAGGTATTAATAAAGGTATTATCTGCTGTGTTCGCTACATTCCATTCGATAGTGTTTGGGAGTCCTTGTACATAATTGTAGTTTTCAAGATTAATAATTTCAAATACCTCTCCCGTATTAATTACACTAATTTCCATTTCTTCTGTAACGACATTACTAGGTTGTCCGTCTCTTATACTTAATCCAAAATGTAAATTTCTAGAAACAGATGGAAGAACCTCCCAGAGATTATCTTCATCAGGATTGAAGATTCTTTCTGGTGATGTGCTAGGAGGATAGGATCTAAATAAGGGGCCATACTCCGCTGAAGAAACAAGAGGAATTGTAGTTTCATCACTATCTAATTGTTCCCAGTTGTAATATAAGGTATCTCCTTCTGGGTCTGTGGCTTCTGCAGTTAATTTAAATGCACAAGAAGCAGGAATGATATAACTTTCTAGAGGTGTGATTTCTGGGGCTTGATTTATTAAGGTTTCCTTGGTTAGATTACATGTTACTTGTGAAAGATGATCTTGAATTTGTTGCATACTGATGTAATGAAAGTACTCATCACTTAAGCTTTGAATTTCTGCATTAGCATCACAGGCTCCTGCATAGCCCATAATAGTAGATCCACTTCCTGGTTCTACGGCAGAACCCGATTCGGAGCGTGCACAGTTGTAGTTTTGCGTATGTGTTGCTCCGAGTTGATGCCCTAGTTCGTGAGCAAGTACAGTGAAGTCAAAACCAGTACCTTCTGGAATAGGAGCACCAGATACACCTTCTGCTTTACCATTACTACAAATTGCTCCAACTCTTGCTAGTCCGGCAAATCCTTTGTCGAAAACATGTCCTATATCAAAGTTTGTATCTCCAATGAGGTCGTAGATTTGGGTATTTCCTTCAAAATAAATATTTTCAATAGTGCTATTATTATGAAAAGGATCAGTGTCTGAATCTAAAAAAATAAGTTCATCGTTATTAGAGATCAGTTCAAGATGTACTCCTAAATCTTTTTCAAATACTTGATTAATGTTGTTTATTGATGTTGCAATAGCATGTAATACGATTTCTTTTTGAATACTTTCTATACTATTTTCTACATTATTTTTAGTAATAAAATATTCTGAATATTCTCCTTTTGCCAAAATGGCTGTTCGGAGTGTGATTAACTCTCCTGTTTGGTTGGTGTTGCTATTTTTTGCAGCTCGATTTTCTAGTGGTGTTGATGGACTTATCGTTGTTGTTTCTTTAACAAAACATTGGTTATTGGTTAATAATCTATTTGTGTGTAAGGTCTCTTCTATAAAATGATAGGAGTTATTTTTTTTAGGTGTTAATTTCCATTTTTTTTTATTACTGAAACCTGTAAAATAAAAAACAGGAAGTTTATTTTGAGACATAGAAAACCTCAGTTTATAGCCTTTTTTACCATTTTGAGTTCCTTTAAAAGTCTTTATAGTATTAAATTTATTTTCTAATTCTTTAGAAAATACTTTAGTTTTTTGAACTTTAAATTTAATAAACGACTGAGGAACTTCAGGATTTGGAAGGGTAAGAGATAGGTGCGAACCTTTTTTTAAATCTTTTAAGTTCTGATAAAATTCAGAGGCATTCAGTGTGTAGTTATTGCAAGTAATGTCTAAACAATTTTGTGTTGTTGACCAGTAGTTTTGGGCAACGAGTATTTTACAAAATAAAAAAACTATACATAAACAGCTCCATTTTTTTGTAGCAAATAGTGGGGTGAAAAAAAATCTCATAAAATTATTTATACTAAATTATTTCAATATAGTTTTATTAGAAGAAGTCACCAAATAAACGAATAAAAAACAGGCTGATAATTTTAGCTTTGACATTTTTTTAAGGAGGTTAGTTATTATTATCTTTATATTTAAGGTAAAATGAACTATATTTATGTAATACCATTTCTACAATAAATTGCTATAAATAATTTCTAAATATCTTTTATTTGCTACAATTGATTTTATTGTTTCCGAGCTCATATTTTTGACGA
>WTKB01000265.1 GCA_011524575.1 Aquimarina sp. | reverse complement strand
GTCCAGAACATTGTGTAGTTATGCACGCAGATGGAGCAGGTACAAAATCTTCACTTGCTTATATGTATTGGAAAAAAACAGGTGATTTAAGTGTTTGGAAAGGAATTGCACAAGATGCACTTATAATGAATATTGATGATTTACTTTGTGTAGGGGTTACAGATCATATATTACTTAGTTCTACTATTGGACGTAATAAAAATGTAATTCCTGGTGAAGTACTTTCAGCGATCATTAATGGTACAGAAGAACTTTTAGAAGATTTACGTAAATATGGTGTAAATATTTATTCTACAGGAGGTGAAACTGCTGATGTTGGTGATTTGGTACGTACCATAATAGTAGATTCTACAGTAACTGCAAGAGCAAAGCGTAGTGCCATTATTGATAATGGGCGTATTGAGTCAGGTAATGTTATTGTAGGATTGGCTTCTTTTGGACAGGCAACTTACGAAAAACAGTACAATGGCGGGATGGGAAGTAACGGGCTTACATCTGCAAGACATGATGTTTTTACAAAAGTATTGGCCGATGAGTTTCCAGAAAGTTTTGATCCTGCAATGCCAAATGAGCTTGTATATTCTGGAAACACACAATTAACAGACCAAGTACCTGATACGCCTTTAGACGCAGGGAAGTTAGTGCTTTCTCCTACAAGAACTTATGCTCCAGTAATCAAACGAATTTTAGAAGAGTGTGATACTAATGATATTCATGGTATGGTACATTGTAGTGGTGGTGCACAAACTAAGATCTTACACTTTGTAGATCAATTTCATATCGTTAAAGATAACCTATTTGAAACACCTCCTCTTTTTAAACTGATTCAAGAAAATTCTGGAACAGACTGGAAAGAAATGTATCAGGTATTTAATATGGGACACCGAATGGAGCTTTATGTGAAACCAGAAATTGCTGAAAAAATAATTGCAATTTCGAAAAGTTTTAACATTGATGCTCAAATTATTGGAAAAGTACTACCTTCTTCCACAAAGAAACTTACCATTAAAAGCGAATACGGAACTTTTGAATATCTATAAATGATATAAAAAATAGTTTTAATAAAGCCCTTTTATTCAAAGAACATGTTTAAACTCCATACCAACTGAAATTCAAAAATTTTACCGTTATTGAGTTATTTTTAACGGATGTGTATATATCGAGAGATAGAAATCTTTTTTAAAACGGATTGAAGTACTTAAAATTTTGCATTACAGTAGGTAGTGAGTTTATACATGCACTAAGTTTTAGTTGAGAATTAGGATAGAATTCCTATTAAAAAAAAACGAATTTATGATTGATTTCCCTAAAAAACCTATCACAAAGATCATTAGTATTAATACGGATTACTATGAACTTTTTAAACATATTCAAAAGAGGTTTGAATCTTGCTATATTTTTGAGTCCTTATTATTGGGTAGAAATCAAGATACCAAAGTAACTATGGGGTTTGACCCTATTTTTAGGGTGAAAGCTTCTGGAAATACTATGGATTTTGAAGGGGATTTATCACTGGTATTCCCTGATGAAAAAGAAATTACTCAAAAAAGTATTGAAGTAGCTAATCCTTACTACCGTTTAAGAGAATTATTTCCTCAAGATTGCATGACAAAAATGCAATACGGAGGGCTTATTGGTAATTTTTGTCATGAGACCGTAAATTACTTAGAAGCTTGTATAGACTTACCTGTGGATGAGCAGTTTGGTCAGTTCGAAATGGGGCTTTTTGATGATGGGTTGGTTTATGATATGACGACCAAAGAACTTACCTATTACTATTATCAAGAACATCGAAATCGAATCCATATTGTTGAGGAACTTTTGGAAGCTACCCAAAATGGTAATTTAACTTTAGCTCCTTTAGAGTCAGTAGAAATACTGGGTAATAATATTACTCGTGAAGAATATAATAAGGTATTTAAAACGACTCAAGAAGAAATTTTAAAAGGGAATACTTTTCAAGCTGAAATAGGTGCGAAGACCCATTATCACATAAAAGGAAATAAACTTCGAGTATATGATAAATTACGAGAAGTAAATCCTTCTCCTTATATGTATTACCTTCAGTTTGGCGAGAAAACTTTACTTGGAGCAAGTCCTGAAATTTTAGTAAGCAGTATCAACGGAAAAGTCCTTACAACTCCAACTGCAGGAACGGTTCAACGAGGAGCAACTCCAGAGGAAGATGCTTTTTATTCTAGAAAGTTACTCAATGATCCTAAAGAAATTGCAGAGCATAATATGCTCGTGGATTTACATCGAAACGATCTTGGGAAAATTGCACAAAAAGGAACTGTAATTATTGAGGATCTGATGTATATTATTAGATTTAGTCATGTACAGCATATTGTGTCTGATATTAGTTGCTTACAACACAAAGATAAAGATGCACTAGATGTACTTGCGGCAACCCTTCCTGGAGGGGTACTTACAGGAGCTCCAAAAATTGAAACTATTAAGATTATTAGTAGAAATGAAACAGCACCTCGCGGACCTTATGGTGGTGCAGTAGGTCGTTTTTCTTTTAATGGAGATTGTTATTTTTGTATGCCTATTCGTAGTTTGTTTTGCTATGAAGAGGCTTGTTTTGCACAGACTTCTAGTGGAGCAGTTTTAGACTCTACTGCGGACGGAGAGTATGATGAAATCGAACGTAAACTCGAAGCCATGCAAGTAACCATTAAGCAACTCCAAGCAGAAACAATGAATATTTAAATTTATATTTTTTACCCATTGACCTTTTAAGTTTAATGGGTATAAAATACTATTTTATATCAATTGGTCTTTGAAATCGATATCAAATAAATTGAAGTATTTTTTCTTTATACGCATTAGAAAAATCAAGCATAGCCTT
>WTKB01000178.1 GCA_011524575.1 Aquimarina sp. | reverse complement strand
ATAAAAAACCTCGCAATTGACAAGGTTTTTATGATGCTTTAATAAGTTCTTAATAAAGTAGAAAGGAATAAGGGAAAATCCTCTAATTTATTTTTACATTTATTTTAAGCAAGAATTGGTGTATTAATTAATTCTTAGAAAATATATTGGGAATTTTCGAGTTTGAATTTCTTTAAAAATTTTAAATCCAAATCGTTGGTACATTTTAGCATTTTGCTCTGTAGTTGTTTCTATAATTACGGGTAGCTTATTGGCTTCTGCTCTTTCTTCAAAGAGTTGTTTAATAGCTGGTACACCAAATCCCATACCTTTAACTTCATTTGTAGCTCCCATAATTACAGGGTGAATATGAGGTTCTTTGACATGGTGTCTTTTTAGTGTAGCTTGTCTGTTTAACACCTTGAATAATTTTTTAATACCAATACAATAAAATGCAAGTTTGAGATGTCTCTTTAGTACTTGAAGTGTAATTTTTTCTTTATGCGGATATTTAATAAGAATACAAGCGTTTTTTTTGTCTGATAAGAGTATTTCACCAAAGTCGAAGCAATCCTCTACAATATATTCCATAAGTAAACGAATACGTTCGCTTCTTTTATGATCTTGTTTTACAACAAAATTAATAGCGTTATCTTTTTTGATGGGTTCAAAAGCAGAGTGTAATATATCAATAACGCGTTCTTTATCTTTTTGACTTGCAATGATCATGGTTTAATGTGTATTTTTGATATTCTTGTTTGGTATGATAATACGATTTATCAACACAAATTTCGTATAACAGATAAATCCCATAGATCACATGAAAATATTTTTAAAACTTTTTTTAATAGCAGTATTGTTTGGTTTTGGCTACGGCTATTATTTATTACAATTTATAGATCAACCTATTTTAGGTCAGAAAATCATTGGTTTTTCAGTGGTAGGTTTGGTCGTGCTTATGTTTGTTTTCATTACTTACAGATATACACATTCCGAGAATAAAAGTAAGCAGCTTTTTATGCCAACTCAAAAGAATGATGAATTAGAGGAATGGATAAAAAATAAGAATTAATACCAATTCTGCATCGAAATTATAGAAAATTTATTGCAGAATTGGTATCAAAATATAAACTATAAGAGTTTCATTTATCTTTTATAAGATAAGCATTGCATCTCCATAGCTGTAAAACTTATATTTCTGCTCTACAGCTTCTTTGTAAGCTTTAAGCATAAGTTCATGACCTGCAAAGGCAGAAATCATCATAAGTAATGTTGATTTTGGGGTATGAAAGTTAGTTACCATACAATTCGCAATCCCAAAATCATAAGGTGGAAAAATAAATTTATTTGTCCATCCATGAAATTCATTAAGCGTCCCATTTGATGAAACAGAGCTTTCCATACTACGCATTACGGTTGTACCTACAGCACAAATTCGTTTTTTGTTAGCAATGGCTTTGTTAACTGTTTCAGTAGCATCTTTAGAGATATGTACTTCTTCACTATCCATTTTATGTTTAGAAAGATCTTCTACTTCAACAGAACTAAAAGTACCAAGCCCTACATGTAGGGTTACTTCTGCAAAATTTACTCCTTTTATTTCTAGTCTTTTAAGAAGATGCTTTGAAAAGTGAAGACCTGCTGTTGGTGCAGCAACTGCCCCTTCATTTTTAGCATAAATGGTTTGGTAGCGCTCATGATCTTCAGGTTCTACATCTCTTTTGATGTATTTAGGAAGCGGTGTTTGTCCTAGTTCCTTAAGTTTTTTACGGAATGATTCGTAATCACCATCATATAAAAAACGTAGGGTTCTTCCTCGGGAGGTGGTATTATCTATTACCTCTGCTACCAAAGACTCATCTTTTCCAAAATAAAGTTTATTTCCTATACGGATTTTACGAGCAGGATCTACAAGTACATCCCATAAACGGGTTTCTGCATTTAGTTCACGTAGTAAAAACACTTCAATTACAGCACCTGTTTTTTCTTTGTTTCCATAAAGTCTTGCAGGGAAAACTTTAGTATTGTTTAAAACAAGTACATCTTCTGGATCGAAGTAATCAATAAGATCTTTAAATAACTTGTGTTCAATACTACCATCTTTACGATTTACAACCATCAAACGTGCTTCGTCACGATTTTCGGAAGGGTATTCAGCTAGTAATTCTGGTGGCAATTCGAAATCAAAATTGGATAATTTCATATGAAGTTTACTTATTACTTTTAATAGTTACAAAACGAATGGATAAAAATAGTTTAAATTTTCTTTTTGAACAAAAAACTGACGTTAGTTAGTAGAATACTTTTAGTTTAGAACTTGTTTAAACTTACTACTCCCTGTAATCCAAAATTTTAAGAATTTGGATCTCTTTAAAAGGATTTACATATCTCAGGTATGCACATCATCTAAAGGTAAATCAAAACTATAAAATCCTGAATTACAGTTTGTATTCTGTTTAAACGAGCTCTAAGAATTGGTGAAAACGGGTATTAGAGAATATTTAATTTAGGAATTTTACTTTTCCAAAAATTAAGTACATTATTTTTATTAAATCCATGACATCCAAATGGATATTCTCCATTAGTGAGTTTAAACCCTAATTTAGGTCTACGATCTAAAGAAAAATAGATAGCTTCTTGATAACCAGGAATTACAAAATTTGGTTCTAATTTTGGAGCTTCTAATGACCAAAATATATCTTCCATGAGTTTATAACTCTTTTCTGGAATTGAAAGTTGTTGTTGTATTTTATCTGGATTTTCTTTTAAAATCTTTTTAAAAGTTTTTATTTTTCTTAGTGAAAACCCACCGTTTCCTACTTTAAAAAAAATCTCTTCACGTTCTTTTTTTATATTAGAAGCAAAGAGTCTTTTTATTTTTTTAAAAATTGTATCTGGATTAGTAAGCCATGGAGAACCAATATAATCATAACCTTTATTGGTCCAAAATTCTAAGTCATTCTTAAAAACATAAGCATCTAGTTGACAAAGTAGCATATAGTCGTAAGCTTCAAAACGCTCATAAAAGCATGTAGATAACATGAGCTTGTTATATCCGATAATTCCTTTAAAAAAATCATCTTCAAACTTTTCTACTTTTATAACTGGGTATTTATTTCGAATTTTTTCAGAATCTAAAGATTGGGGTTCACAAAAATAGATGTCAAAATCACTTAAAACATGCGCAGTCTGTTGCAAAGATATCTTCTCGAAATTAGATAACATATTTTTGTAAACAGGAATAACAACACAAGTACGCATAATATTTTGAATTAGAAGTTTGTATTTATAGTGTAAAACTAATAATTTCTTTGGTTTTATCAATTTTACAAGGCTATTAATGTATTATATTTACTTTTTTTACATGTAATATTGTTATTATTGAAAAAATGTCAAAAGAGATATATATACTTCATAAATCGGGTGCAAATAGTCACTACTCAGGTTTAAAATTTTTGCTAGAATCTCATAATGGAAAACTACATTATAGGGAATTTTCTATAATTAGTAAATTGTTAAAATCTGTAATAAAATTAAAACCTAAGCTATTTTATAAGCAACTCATCAATATTTTATTTTTAATTAAATTACTTTTTACAAAAAACAAGAAGATTGTTATAGGAATCGCTCCTTTTGATCTCAAACTTACCCGATTACTACCTTTATTAAAAAGACATCAAATATACTACCATACCTCTTGGGCAAACTGGGACGGTAGTTTTGTTCCTAAAAGCAAAAATACCAGTACAGATTTAAAAAATAAATGGAGTTTCTTTCTTAAAGAACAGGTAAAACACATTTTTGCAGTAACTAATACGAGTAAACAAGAACTAATTACTCATTATAAAATAGATTTTTCAAAAATTAGTGTAGTTAATCATTCCTTTAACCCCAAAGAACTTATATACGATCAATCAAATACTTCAGATACGTTATCTTTTCTCTATGTGGGGCGTTTACTGCAAGAAAAGGGGGTTGCTGAAATGCTTGAATATTTTTCAAAACATCCTGATAAAATATTGACTTTAGTTGGAAAAGGTAAGTTAGAAGATTTAGTAACCTCTTATGCTAAACAATACACTAACATCATTTATAAAGGCTATATTCATGATAAGAAAGAATTATCCAAAATAGGTAATCGTCATCATTTTATACTAAATAACTCCAAACGCACAAAGAAATGGGAAGAACTTTTTGGAATGGCTTTAATTGAAGGTATGGCACTGGGGTTAATTCCAATAGGGGTCAATCATCCAGGCCCTAATGAGATTATTTCTAATGAAGTGGGCTATCTATTTCAAGAAGGTGAATTAGAAGAAAAGTTAAATAGTATTGAAAAAGTAGACTTTGATAAAAAACAAAAATCTCACCTTAGATCTAAACAATATACGATAGAAGCTATCAGTGAAAAATGGGTTGAAATATTAGAATCATTTTGATACAGATACCCTATATTTGCTGATTGTAATGAGAAAGATCGTAAAACATATTAAAGCCCCTATTTGGGAAGAAATGGAGACTTTTGAAACAAAGTTTTCGAACGCTATGCAATCTAAAGTTGCATTATTAAACCGCATCACTCATTATATTGTAAATAGAAAAGGAAAACAAATGCGACCTATGTTTGTTTTTCTCGTGGCTAAAATGATTTCTGAAAATCATACAACAAGTGAACGAACTTTCAGAGGGGCATCTGTAATAGAGTTAATTCATACAGCTACACTTGTCCATGATGATGTTGTGGATGACTCTAATCTTCGTCGAGGATTTTTTTCATTAAATGCTATTTGGAAAAATAAAATAGCGGTTCTTGTTGGTGATTATTTATTATCAAAAGGGCTTTTGTTATCCATTGATAATAAAGACTTTGATTTATTAAAAATTATATCTGTAGCTGTCAGAGAGATGAGTGAAGGGGAGCTTTTACAAATTCAAAAAGCTCGTAAATTAGACATCACCGAAGCTATTTATTATGAAATTATTCGTAAAAAAACAGCTACACTAATCGCAGCTTGTTGTAGCTTAGGAGCAGCTTCTGTAGCTCCAGAGAGCTCTCATGTCGAACGTATGCGTTTATTTGGTGAGAAAATAGGTATGGCTTTTCAGATAAAAGATGATTTATTTGATTATGGAGAAACGGCCATTGGTAAACCCACAGGCATAGATATTAAAGAACAGAAAATGACCCTACCATTAATACATGCTTTAAATGTAGCTTCTTCTCATGAGAAAAAATGGTTAATTAATTCTGTGAAACGCCACAATACCGATAAGAAACGTGTTCGAGAAGTCATCCAAAAAGTAAAAGATTTAGGAGGGCTTACTTATGCGACTCAAAAAATGTATGCTTTTAAAAATGAAGCCTTAGCATTATTAAATGAATATCCTGAATCGGATTATAAATCCTCATTGGAACTCATGGTAAACTATGTGATTGATAGAAAAAAGTAATCGATTTCCATGATTTCAAAAAATACTATAGATGCTGTTTATGAGATCTCTAGAGTAGAGGAGGTTATCTCAGATTTCGTTCAACTAAAAAAATCAGGAAGTAATTATAAGGGGTTAAGTCCATTTAGTAATGAGAAGTCACCTTCTTTTATGGTTTCTCCTGTAAAACAGATTTGGAAAGATTTTAGTAGTGGAAAAGGAGGAAATGTCATTGCTTTTCTCATGGAGCATGAACATTTTACTTATCCGGATGCAATTAAATATTTAGCTAGGAAATATAATATTGAAATTGAAGAAACACAGCAAACCGATGAAGAAAAAAAACGGGCTTCAGAAAAAGAGAGTTTGTATTTAGTTTCTGATTTTGCTAAAAAATATTTTCAAGAGCAATTACATCAAACGGATATTGGTAAGGCAATTGGACTGAGTTATTTTAAGGAACGTGGATTTCACCCAGAAACCATTCAAAAGTTTGAACTTGGATATAGCCCAGATAGTTGGGATGCTTTTACAAACGAAGCTTTACAAAAACAATACAATATTAAGCACCTCGAAAAAACAGGACTTACTATTGTTAAAGATGATAAGAAATTTGATCGGTTTAAAGGAAGGGTAATCTTTCCAATAACCTCTCTTTCTGGAAGAGTATTAGGTTTTGGAGGGCGTATTTTAAAAAATAATACTAAAGCTGCCAAATATTTAAATTCTCCAGAATCTGAAATTTATAATAAAAGCAAAGTGCTTTACGGTATTTACCAAGCCAAGCAGCGTATTGCTCAAAAGGATAAATGTTATTTAGTAGAGGGTTATACGGATGTGATTCAGTTTCATCAAACTGGTGTAACCAATACGGTGTCTTCTTCAGGAACGGCACTTACCACAGATCAAATAAGGCTTATTGGAAGGCTTACGAAAAATATCACATTACTTTTTGATGCGGATCCTGCTGGAATGCGTGCTGCTCTTAGAGGGGTTGATCTTATTTTAGAACAAGGAATCAATGTTCGTGTATGTACCTTCCCAGAAGGAGAAGATCCTGATAGTTTTGCTAAATCTCGAAGTGAAGAGGCTGTAAATGCGTATTTAGATAGTAATGAACAGGATTTTATACAATTTAAATCAAAAATTCTTTATGCAGATACTGCAAATGACCCTATAAAAAAAGCAGAAACACTAAGAAGTATAGTTTCCAGTATCGCAAAAATACCCGATGCGATCAAACAAGAAATTTATATTAGACAAACCGCTTCACAACTAGGAGTGTCTGAACAAGTGCTTTTTTCAGGACTTGCCCAACAACAAGTTCGTAATCAAAAAGAGGCTGTTAAAAAAGGAGGTAGAGAAACTGTATTACGAAAAGTTACAGATGCTTCGGAGCTTTCCGCTGCAACGTCTGAAAAAACAAGTACTGTTTCAGAAAATCCCAATATACAAAATAGAGGGGGAGTTTCGTATTCAGAACTTCATGTTTTAGAAGCTACAATTATTGGAATCTTAATTTTATACGGAAATACAACGTGTAGTTTTACAGAACATATTTATGAGCAAGATGCTAATGCACAGTGGGTAACAAATACACATACTTATGAATGTAAAGTTTCTAAAAAAATATTTTTGGATTTACAGGATGATGAAGTAGCTTTTACTAATCCTGATTTTCAAAAAATTTATGATTTATTGATAAAAGCACTTTTAAATGAAGATAGCGATTTTAAAATAGACCAATTTTTAAAACGATTACCTCCCGAGATTTCTCATAAAGTGATGCAGATTCAAGTTTTGGTTCAGGTTGATAAATACGAACTTCATGACTGGGAGCGTAAAGAAATTTATGTAAAACCAAGAGAACAACTTATAGAGAATTATGTAAGGCAAATGATCTTGAACTTAAGACGTATCTTAGTAATTTCAAAAATCGAATCCTTGTCAAAAGCTAATTTTAGTACTTCGATGGCAAAAGATGCAACCACTAACCAAGAAGGAGAGGAGGGTACTGTTTCTGATTCTGTGGAGTCCATAGCTCATAAAGATGCGATTCTAAAAGAAATTATGGATTATTATAAATTAAGAAAAATGATCTATGAGCAGTTGGGAAGGGTGGTTTAAATAGACTCAAAGTTTTAAGATAAGGGTTAGTTACGGTAACATTTTGATAACAATTAAATTTATTTAGATTTTTTAAAAATAGTTATTTTTGATATAAAATTTAACTTCATGAAGAATCTATTATTCATTCCATTAGTAATGCTATTTTACAGTTGTTGTTTTTATAATGATTGTGGTGCTTCTAGGGATTATACCTATCCATATAAAGCAGTTTATATGGATCGAGATGTTTTTGAGCGTGCTATTGCCATAAAGCCTATTCAAGATATAGATACTTCTGGGAAAATTTATGTTTATCAAGATTATATTTTCGTAAATGATGTTTATAAAGGATTTCATATTTATAACAATCAAGATCCTTCTAATCCCGTGCTTATTCATTTTTTAGAAGTACCTGGAGCTACAGATATGGCGATTAAAAATGATGTGGTTTATATCAATCAGGCAACAGATTTAATAGCTTTAGAATTAGATTTGGAGGCACAAAGCGTTACAGTAACTAAACGTATAGCGGACACTTTTCCTACGATTCAAGCTCCTGATGGTTGGTCTTATGCGAAACAACAAGAGGGTAGTGTAATTGTCGACTGGATAGAAAATTAATTTAAAAAAATCACCTACATGAAAAAGATATTTCAGATTTTAAGTATTCTACTAATTATATCAGCATGTTCTAGTGATAGTGCTACTAATCAAGATACTACAAGTAACAGTGAAGCTTCTGGGCAAGGAGGTTCTTTAGCTAAATTTATAATAAAAGGCGATTATTTGTACGCTGTAGATTATTCTTATTTGAATGTGTTTAATATTAGCGATCAAACGAATCCTGTAAAAGTAAACGAGGTTTATATTGGTTTTGATATCGAGACTCTTTTTGGATACAAAGATTACTTATACATTGGTTCTCAATTGGGAATGTATATCTATGAAATAACAGACCCTGAAATGCCTAATTATTTGTCAGATGTACAGCATTTTACCGCTTGTGATCCCGTAGTGGCTAATGACACTCACGCCTTTGTAACCTTACATTCTAACGAATTTTGTGGTAACGATGTTAATATTCTTGAAATCTATGACGTAACTAATACACAAAATCCTGTTTGGGTGAGCACTCGTGAGTTAACACAACCTAAAGGTTTAGGATTATATGGAGATTATCTTTTTGTCTGTGATGATGAAATAAAGGTGTTTGATGTTTCTGATCCTAAACGTTCTAATTTTGTAACTTCCATAAATAAAGAAGCTTTTGATGTGATTATTCACAATGATTTATTAATTGCTATTGCAGAAGACGGACTGTATCAATACCAATTGCATACTAGCTTAGAAGATGGTTTAAATATTTCGGTTTGGAGTGAAGTGATTTTTTAAGTTTAAACAAGCTCTTATTAAAAACAAAAACTTTCCCAGCTGGTGATAGCGTGGGGTATTGTCAAAGATTAGTTTGTGTATTTGAATCTATTAGTTATAACCGTTAAATTTTAATCCAAATTGGAAGATCTTTATATTTTAAAAAAATACAGAATATATTCTTTAATAGGTGCTTACATAGTGTATGTTTTGTTTAATCAATACATTCAAACTTCCAAAAATCAAAAAAAAGAACTGATTACTCTTGAGCGTAAAGTTGTTTTTTGTGATCTTATAAAAAAGACAAGTAATAAACATTTAGATCTTGCATTTGAAGATGATGACAATAAGTATATAATTTATAATCAATATCTAAATTATATAGAAAACTATGATAATATTTGTGATTATATTTATTACAATCTGGTTTATATAAAAATAAGAAAGGATAGTTCTTCGGATAAAGAAGAAATCTATGGATTGAAAACTGAGAAACGTACCTATTTAAATGTTATTGATTCTCTTGAATATGAGCAGGGAAGTAAAGTTTTTGCTTTCTATTTTGGTATTTTTATGATTTTTGTAACTTTATTTATCTTGTTT
>WTKB01000201.1 GCA_011524575.1 Aquimarina sp. | reverse complement strand
AAGTAATTTAAATTAGTTCTGAGAATACGAAATGACTCGCCAATTAGAGAGCGATCTCCATTAGCACCATAAAACTCCTTTTCACCTTTTTTAACTCTTGGTGCTTCTATAAGGACTGGCACTCCTTTTAATACTGCTTCTACATCTGCTTTTTCATGAATCTTAGTGTCTAATAAATCTTTGACATAAATTATCGAAAACGGAATTAAAAAACCGATAACTAAAGCTCCTAAGTAAATCATTTTAGATTTTGGACTTACAGGATTAGACGCACTGTAGGCCTTATCAACAATTTTTGCTATTGGAGCAGTTACAGCAGAAGAAATTGAAATCTCTTCTCGGCGTTGTAATAAAAATAAATATAAAGATTCTTTGATTTGTTGCTTACGCTCAATAGTACGTATTTCTTTCTCTTGAGTAGGCACATTAGAAATCCTTTGTTCTACTAAAGCAGATTGCTTATCTAAGTCTTTTTTACGAATTAAAAGCAAATTCTTTTGATTGATTAATGCTTCTAATAAAGTTTGCTTTTGGTTCCTGATGGTAGTAGTTAAATCTACTACAAGAGGGTTTTGCTCTGTAGCTCCTTCTAGTAATCGATTACGTTCCAATACCAACTCGTTATATTGTGCAATCTGATTATTTAAAAGTAAATTATCTAAACCGATATTAACCGGGAGCAATTTAGGTTGAGACCCAATTGGTTGCGTATCTAAATAGCCAACCATAGCTTTTGTAAGTTCAATCTGAGTGGTGATTTGTAAAATCTGAGATTGACTTTCTCCCATTTGATCTATAAACATTCCTGCCTCAGAGGAAATATCTGTAAGTTTATTCCCTTTTTTAAAGTTCTCTTTCTGATTTTCTACAGTACTTAATTCACTAGAAATTATCCGTAAACGCTCATTTATAAAATCTTGAGTACTTGTATTTACTATCGTTTTATCTTTAATAGATTGATCATTATACTCTTTTACAAGTCTATCTAACAATTTCTCGGACTTATAAGTATCCTCAGAAATAATATTAAGATCGATGACATTACTATATTTACTTCTTGGAAGAATATCTAACTTTCCTTGAATTCCTTTTGCCATTTTAACTGAAGGAATCATTTTTACTTCCAGTTGAAGTTGAGGATCTTCTTTAGAAAAATTATACGCAAAATAATTAGATTTTGTAACTACAATTGTACCTTCTTTGAGTGCTACAGGAGTACCAAAAAGGACTTTTTCATGTAAAACCGCTTCTTTAGGATCTTTTAAATCAAAAGAATTATCGTCTAGCAAAGTAATTTCTACAATTTTAGTACTTTTAAAATACTTTTTAAAAGTACTTTTCTTTGGTTTAAACTGAATACTTACAGGGCTTTCTTTGTATATACTTGTTTTTTTAAAACCATCAATTCCATAAATCACAATATTTGCGGAAAGATCCTGTACAACTTTTTCAATGAGCGTTCTAGACTTTAAGATTTCTATTTCATCTGTTACATCATTAGAACCTACCTGAGTAAATGATGCTAAATCGGTAAAAGCGGCTAACTCAGACATTCCTCGCCCCTCTCCAGGATCATTAATAATAATCGTAGCGGTAGTTTTATATTGAAATGTTGCATAACGCAAATAAGCAATAGCAGCTACAAAACATAAAACTATGGAAAGTACAAACCACTTCCATTCTCTAGAATAAATTTTAATTTGCTTAGTAATAGATAAGGATTCATCCTGAACCTGTTGATATGAATTATATTCTTCTGACATCATAAAATGAAACTAACGTGCAAAAAGTGAAATTACAGTAATAATAACTCCTACAATAGATATATAAACTGAGGAGTTTCGGTTGAAAGCCGAGGACTGAACCTGTGCTTTATTAGGAGGCACAATTAGTACATCATTTTGCTGCATGTAATAATATGGAGAGTTTAACAAATCTTTATCTGTAAAATCTATGGCATGATAACTCTTTTTACCATTAGAATCCTCCCTGAGAAGTGTTACTTCTTTTCGTTTTCCATAAATGGTCATGTCACCTGCCATACTTAATGCTTGAAACACATTAACTCGATCATTTTGAATGGTAAAATAACCAGGGTTATTTACCTCTCCAAGAACGGATACTTTAAAATTAGTAAGCCTTATAGTTACTATAGGATTCTTTATATATCTAGAAAGTAAACCTTCAAGCTCTGTCGTAAGTTGTGTATTGGTCTTTTCAGCAGCTTTAACTTTACCGAGTACTGGAAAATTAATAGCTCCATTATTATCTATAAGATAACTTTGAACAGCACTAGGAACAGCTCCCCGATTTCTCTCTTCTAGTGTTGTAATTGCTGACAAGTTAAAAGGAACGGCTGACTGCTGATCAGGAGTGGCTACAATTATAGAAAGAATATCACTTTTTTGAAACTTCAATTCATTAAAAGGAACTTGATTATCTTCAAAAGATTTCATGTTTTGAAGATACAAAACATCTTTATTTGATGCACAAGAGTATAAAAAAGAACAAAGGCATATTATTGAAACACGTCTTATAAAATGATAGAACATACTTTCTTAGTTTAATAATTGCTAAAATAAACTAAAATCAAAGAAATCTATTTAGCTTTACTTTATTTTAGGATAAAATCAGAGAAAAAACACTATGTTATCGCTAAAAGGGATATTTTAAAATCTGTTTCTTAAAAAAAAGAACTTATTCCAAAATAATCGTTAAAAAGAAAAACCTATAAAAAAGTATTTTCACACTTAACAAACTCAAATTAATTGTTTTAATAAAAATTTTAAATCACCTTAAAAGGTTTTAAATCATCTTAAAGCTTGTTTAAACTAAATACAAACTGTAATTCAAAAGTTTAAGGTTTTGGTTTAC
>WTKB01000103.1 GCA_011524575.1 Aquimarina sp. | reverse complement strand
ATAATAAACCTCTTCCTATTTTATTTAAAGTTCCATTACTTTGGTACTCTTTTGAAACCTTATCCAGTATACCATTTATAAAGATATTACTTTTAGGTGTACTGTATTCTTTAGCTATTTCTAAATACTCATTAATAGTAACCTTAACAGGTATAGAAGGAAAATGTTTGAATTCACAAATACCCAGCTGAATTATCAACTGATCTATTGTAGCAATTCGTTCCTTATCCCAATTTGGTGTTTTCCCATCAATCTCTGCTGACAGTGTATTTTCGTGAAGTTTAGTCTTTCTAAATAAATCCTGAGCAAAAAGTATGTCATCTTGATCCTTAACCAATTTAGGTAGCGATAAAGTCTCATCATCCCCTACCTTAATCTTTTTAATAAAAGAAACCACACTAGTATTAACTATAGGAATATCATCCACCCATGAAATCACTTTATCCTCGTAATAATCAAAAAGTTTATCATTAGGAGCTACAAACTCCTTAAATATATCTAAAATAAACTTTCTATCATCTTTAAACGTAGATTCAGTAAGTGACATATAAGTTTGATATATCTCACTCTCAACAATGTCATTATAAATAAGCTTTACATATTCACTGTCTAAATTCCAGTAATTTACTTTAAAGTTTTCACACAAAGACTTTAACTCTTGATTGGTCTCTAAAATTCTAAATATAGGATTATTAACAAATTTTAAATTTGGATTTTTTTCCAGTTCTGAGGCTAGTTTTTTAGACCGATTTAGCTCAATAATATTTTGAGCATGTTTCTTTACTGCAATTAACAAATCAAGGTTTGCCAAAAACAAAACCCTAACTTGCTGAAAGCTGTTGTTTAGAAACTTTAATTCGTTATCTAATTGATCACTTTCTTTTTGTCTCATTGCAAATAAAGATTGCATGACCTTAACTCGAATATGTCTTCTGGTAAGCATAAAATAAAGAACGCTAAAATTTTACGCAAAAGTATTACAAATATCTAAATATGACGCACAATTTAACTAATGAAATTATTGTTTTTTTAAGGAAACAACAATCTAGTTAAGTATAAGAATCTTCAAAAAATATATATTTGTGAAAAAACACTTTTGAAGGCTTTAAAACACGTTAACAAATATTTTTACAAATACAAATACCGATTAATTTTAGGTGTTTTTATTTCCATTGCCTCAAGAATTTTTTCGGTAGCAGGTCCTAAATTTGTTGGTGACGCTATTGCTCTTTCCGAAGATTATATCACCAACCATTCAAACCATCTTCAAGAATTTAAAAAGGAACTGACTATTTACTTTTTCCTAATAGTAGGTGCCACATTACTTTCTGGTTTTTTTATGTTTTTAATGAGGCAAACATTTATTGTGGTATCAAGATTCATTGAGTTTGATCTTAAAAATGAAATTTATGAACATTATCAAAAATTAAGCACTGAATTTTACAAGACTCACAGAACAGGTGATTTAATGAACCGAATTAGTGAAGATGTAATGAAAGTGCGAATGTATACAGGTCCCGCAATTATGTACAGTGTGAACACCATAACACTTTTTGTAATTGCTTTAAGTTACATGAGCTCTATAGCACCCAAATTAACCTTATACACTATAGCTCCACTACCTATCCTATCATTTGCTATTTATCACCTAAGTGTAGCCATCAACAAAAGAACTACAATAGTACAACAATACTTATCAAAACTTACCTCATTTACACAAGAAACCTTTAGTGGTATTTCGGTATTAAAAGCCTATCGTATTGAAGAGAAAAAAAACTACAACTTCGCAAAGCTATCCAACGAAAGTAAAGAAAAAAGCATAGAACTTTCCGCAGTACAAGCGCTATTTCAACCCTTAATGGTATTACTTATTGGATGTAGTAACATAATTGTAATTTATATTGGCGGGAATCAATATTTAAATGGCGAAATAGCCGACTTTGGAGTATTAGTTGAATTTATATTATATGTAAACATGCTTACATGGCCTGTGGCTACAGTGGGTTGGGTTTCATCAATGATCCAACAAGCCGATGCTTCGCAAACACGTATTAATGAATTTTTAAAAACCACACCTAAAATTCAAAATTCCCCAAATGCTGTTAACCAAGAAATTAAAGGATATATTGAATTTAAAAATGTAAACTTTACTTATCCAGACACAGGTATTACCGCACTTAAAAACATAAATATTAATATAAAACACGGGCAAACTATTGGTATTATTGGTAACACAGGAAGTGGAAAATCTAGTTTTCTTGAGCTAATTAGTAGAATGTACGATCCCACATCGGGAAAAATTACAATTAATAACGTTGATTTAAAAGAAATTAACATTCAGAACTACCGATCACAATTGGGGTATGTTCCTCAAGATCCTTTTTTATTTAGTGACACTATAGCCAACAATATTAGTTTTGGAAAAAGTAACGCTAGTAAAAATGAAATTATTGAGGCTGCTAAAACTGCAGCTGTTCACCAAAACATCGTAAACTTTAAAGACCAATACCAAACTATATTAGGTGAAAGAGGGGTCACTTTATCAGGGGGGCAAAAACAAAGAATTTCTATTGCTAGAGCACTTATTAAAAAACCCAAATTATTGCTACTTGATGATTGTTTATCTGCAGTTGATACAGAAACTGAAGAAAAAATTATTGATAATTTCAATACACTATCAAAAGAGCAAACTTGTTTTATTGTAAGTCATAGGATTACATCTGTAAAAAACGCCGATCTTATTATAGTTTTAGATAAAGGGAAGATTATTCAACATGGTAATCACCAAGATTTAATAAAAACAGAAGGATATTATAAAAACGTTTATGAAAAACAATTAAATAAAAAAGAATTTTAAGGTTTTTTTTGTTTGTTTAA
>WTKB01000188.1 GCA_011524575.1 Aquimarina sp. | reverse complement strand
TTATTGACATTTTGTGTGAATTTAAAAATTGTAAGACAAATTTAGAGTTTGTTTCAACTTCATACAAACTGTATTACCAATTCTTGCTTGGTATTAGGTGTTATTTTAGGTTTTTATTTTTAGTAATTACCTGCTAAGCCTTGTATTACTTAGAACTTGTTTAAACTCACTACTTCCTGTAATCCAAAATTTTAAGAACTTGAGTCACTTTAAAAAGATTTATGTATCTCGATATACACATCATTTAAAAGTAAACCAAAACCTTAAATTTTTGAATTACAGTTTGTATTCCCTTTAAACAAGTTCTAAGAAAAATAGCTGAAGGTCGATAAAAAATAGCAGATAGAAATAGTTATAATACCTCCTGATTACCTTTGTGTGCGTACTTATTAAGATCTAATGACATATAATCAAGAATCGGTTAGTATCTTTGTTTTAATTTTATAAAAAAAGGTCTTCAAACCCATGAAAAAGAAAATTGTATTAGGTGTTTTGTTTATTCTTCCTTTAGTAGCATATTTATTTTTTGCTTCTGGTGTACATCATTTCTCTAAACTTCCTGTATTAGAAAAACAAATAGGTAATTTAGAAGACTTTCATAAAACTTCAGATACTTTAAGTCTAAAGAATCATATTAGTATCATTGGTTTTATGGGGAATGATCTGCAAACTACCAAAGGAAATTTGTTTAATATCAATCAGAAAATTTATAATTATTTTTATAAGTTCCAAGATTTCCAAATGGTTATGGTGATGCCAAAAGGCACTAAAAAGGAAGTTGATGAGGTTCTTAAGGAGTTTTCACATCTTACCGATATTTCAAAATGGAATTTTGTTTACGGTTCGCCTGTGCAAATCCAGAAGTTTTTTAAGAGTTTAAATAGTCCTTATAAATTGGATACGGAGTTATATACACCTTATGTGTTTATTATTGATAAAAAAGGGCAACTGCGAGGAAGAGATGATGAGCAAACTGAAACGAATACTCTGGAAAGAAAATATGGGTATAATACGAGTTCGGTTGCAGAAATCAATGCAGAAATGAAAGATGATGTTAAAGTAATTCTTGCAGAATATCGTTTGGCTCTTAAAAAATACAATCGTAAAAACACTCAAATTTTAGACGCTAAATAATTAGTATATATTCATCATTATGACAAAGTATTCATATATAGGGATCTCATTTATTATTTTGGTTTTCGGGATTATTTTTGTGCCTCGTATCGTAGATCGTGTGTCTGGATTTAACACTATAGATCATAATCGTATGAGTCTTAATAACCCAACAGCCAATCATAAATTAGCTTATCTAAAAATTGATGGTCAAAAAAAGAAAATACCAGAGTTTGTACTTACCAATCAAGATAGTTTATTAATTACGCATCATGATTTCAAAGGCAAAGTAACAATAGTTGATTTTTTCTTTATTAATTGTCCTACGATTTGTCCTAAAATGACTCGTAATTTAAGTTATTTGGAGAAATCTTTTCAAGATGAAGTTGATTTTTCGATTGCTTCTTTTACGATTAATCCTGAATATGACACCCCAATTGCTTTAAAAAAGTATAGTCAATCTTATAATGTCACTCATCCTAACTGGCATTTTTTAACAGGAGATAAAACCCAGATTTATAATCTTGCAAAAAATGGTTTTAATTTATTTGCAGAACAAAATCCAAAAGCTGCAGGTGGATTTGAGCATTCAGGGTATTTTGCTTTAATAGATAAAGAGGGGTTCTTACGTTCTCGTTATGATGAATTTGGAAATCCGATTATTTATTATCGAGGCACAATAAGTTTGGAAGAACAAAAAGATGCTAATGGCGAGCAACAACAAATTACAATTCTTGAACAAGACATTAAAAAACTATTAAAAAATGACGATTAATCCTTCTTTAAAAAATCAAAATCGGTTAATTATTGCACTTTCGATTATTATTCCTATTGCAGTAGCCGCTCTTTTTTCTATTCGAATTCCTGGTGTAGAACGTATGGGTTTTTTACCTCCTATATACGCGAGTATTAATGCAATTACTGCGGTTTTATTAGTGGTTGCGGTAATTCAGATAAAAAAAGGAAATCGTAAAGCACATCAAAACCTTATTAATACCGCTATGGGGTGTTCTGTGTTGTTTTTAGTGATGTATGTGGTGTACCACGCCACAAGTGATGCCACGAAATTTGGAGATGTTAATTTTGATGGTGTACTCTCTGCGTCAGAAACATTAGCCGTAGGTAACCTAAGGTATGTGTATTATTTTATCCTTATTTCACATATTGTACTTTCTATTTTAGTAATACCTTTTGTGCTCACAACATATTCCAGAGCTTTAAGTAAAAACTTTGAGTCTCATCGTAAAATTGCCAAGTTTACTTTTCCATTATGGTTATATGTAGCTGTTACAGGAGTTATTGTTTATGGTATGATTTCTCCATATTATCCAGTTTAATTGGTATAATACCCATTAATTTCGAATGTTAATAGTTCAAAAATAGATACTATGGTACTCAAAAAAGCTTTAAATTACCTTTTTATTTTACTTGTAAATCCTTTTTTTTCTTACTCGCAATGTGCAATGTGTAGGGCAGTTTTAGAAAGTGAAGACTCTCAAAACATGGCGGAGGGTATTAATAATGGCATTACGTATTTAATGCTTATTCCTTATTTATTGGCGTTTTTTTTAGGGTATCAAATTTACAGGGTAATGAAGTCGTAGTGTTTTTAGATCTTAGAGCTTGTTTAAACTCTCTACTTCCTGTAATCCAAAATTTTAAGAACGTGGATCACTTTAAAAAGATGTGCATATCTCGATATGCACATCATTTAAAAGTAAACCAAAACCTTAAACTTTTAAATTACAGTTTGTATTCCCTTTAAACAA
>WTKB01000346.1 GCA_011524575.1 Aquimarina sp. | reverse complement strand
CTCATGAAAGCTTTACTGATATACAAAAAGCTATAGATTATAGTATGACATCTTTCTTTACAACAGGTGGAATTAGAGGAGGTAATGAGGTTATATCAAAATTTCAACCAAGAAGTTTTAATATGGGAATCTCAAAAAATGCTTTTCTTGAATCTAAAGGATTTGGGAAAATTCACCCTGGAGAAGACCCTGATTTGAGTATAAGATTATGGGATTTAGGATATAAGACCTCATTATTTAAAAGTGTTAGTGTATTTCATAAAAGAAGGATTTCGTGGTCTAAATTTAAGATTCAAGTTTCTAAATTCGGAAAGTGTAGACCCATACTTAATTATTGGCATCCTCAAACATCAAAACTTACTTATTGGTTTCCCACTTTATTTATATTGGGTATACTATTATCTATACTAGGATTGTTTTTGGGTAATATAGTTTTAATTTTATTATACAGTATTTATTTTAATTTGATTTTAATAGAGTCATTTATAAAATATAAATCATTAAAAATTTCGTTTTTATCCTTATTTGCAGTTTTAATTCAGTTTTATGGATATGGATTAGGGTATTTGATTTCATATTTAAAAATAAATTTATTTAATCAAAATCCAGAAAAAGCATTTCCAAATCTTTTTTTTAAATGAAAAGTAATTTTATAAAATCATTTAGATCTAATAAAAATTTAAAAACATATATAGTTTTTTTATTTTTTACAACCTTTATTTGGGTACTTCTTCAATTTTCTAAAAATCATAGTCAAGTAATTACGTTTGATATTGAATATACTGATGTAAATCAGAATATGAATATTTCAAATAAGAGCACAAGTAAAATTAAATTAAATATTATCGGTAATGGTTTTAAGTTTTTATACTATAGTTTATTAAATAAAAAGCTTCAAATCAATTCAAAAAGAATAATAAACAAACATGCTTTTTCTAATTTTAATTATTTAGAAGGGGATGATCTGAAACAATATTTAAAATCAAGGTATTTTAATGACAGTGAAATTAATTTTATGGGTAATGATTCTATAAAAATTTATTATGAGCAGCTTATAGAGAAAGAACTGCCTGTTAAACTAAAATCTGATATTTCTTATGCTTCAGGATATAAATCAATTAAAGGTTTATCTTCAAAAGAAATAAAATTAAAAGTAAAATCTACAAAAACATTTTTAGATACTTTAAAATTTATAGAGTCTAAAGTATTGAAATTAAATAATGTAAGTGAAGGTTATAGTGGTAAGCTTGAATTAATTAATCCAAGTCCTAAAAATTTAACACTTTCGTTAAATAAAATAGATGTATTTTTAAACGTAGATAAGGTTACAGAAGGGTCTTTATTAGTTCCAATAACTGTTTTAAATACACCAGAATCATCAAAAATTCAATTATTTCCAAAGGAAATTAAAATAGTTTTTGGGGTTTTAGTAAAAGATTACAAAAGAGTTATGGAAAATAAAAATCAATTTAAAGTTACCGCAGACTTTAAGTCAATAAAATCTAATAAACTTATACCTAAAATTACGACAACCCCTGAAAATGTCTTCAATAGTAGATTGACTCAAAAAGAAGTTGAATATATTTTAATACAATAATGATAATTGGGATTACTGGAGGTATAGGTAGTGGTAAATCTTTCGTGTCGAATTTATTCGAAGATTTAGGTGTTCCGTGCTATAATTCTGATCTAAAAGCTAAAGAATTGATGGTGTCAGATTTAAAATTAAAATCTAGCATTATTAATTTATTAGGTGACCAAGCATATGAAGGTAATAGTTTAAATAGACAATATATTTCGAGTAAAGTTTTTAATGATAAGTCATTGTTAAGTTCATTAAATAATTTAGTGCATCCTATAGTTAAAACTGATTTTTATAATTGGGTCAATACTAGATCGTCATTATTTGTTTTAAAAGAATCAGCTATTTTATTTGAAACAGGAAGTTATTTAGACTGTGATAAAACTATTTTGGTAACAGCCCCAATCGATGTTAGAATAAATAGAGTTATAAAAAGAGATAATGTTACTAAAACTCAAGTTGAATCTAGAATTAAAAATCAATGGAAAGATGAACAAAAAAAACCTTTGGCTGATTATATAATTAAAAACACTGAATATGATAAAACCAAGTTAAGAGTTGATGAAATATTTAACAAAATTATTAGTTTATAAAGTGTTAAATAATTTATTTATTAAATAATACTCAATATTTTTACATTTAAAATGTAATTTACATATTTAACACTTAAAATTAATTATAACAATTGTTCAACATTTAAAAACAGTCAATTAATCAATATTTATAATAAAGCTCATCGAAAATTTTACAAATAATTTAGATAATTACTTATTATCGTTTTATTCTTAATTAAGAGTTAAAACATAGCCCCAAGTTGTAATGATGGAAAATATTACTAAAAAGATTTTATTAGTTGAAGATGATCCAAATTTTGGATCTATTTTGAAAGATTTTTTAAAAATCAATAATTACGAAGTAACTCATGCTAAGAATGGTATGGAAGGCTTTGAAAAATTTAAAAGAGACATATTTGATTTATGTATACTTGATGTAATGATGCCTTATAAAGACGGATTTACATTAGCACAAGAAATTAAAGAAAAGAAACCTGATACTCCACTTATATTTTTAACAGCTAAATCACTGAAGGAAGATGTATTGAAAGGTTATAGTTTAGGAGCAGATGACTACCTAAATAAGCCTTTTGACACTGACGTTTTATTAATGAAAATTAAAGCAGTGATGCAAAGAACTACAAAGGAAACATCTGTAGAGTCAGATCAATTTGAATTTACTATTGGTAAGTTTAATTTTAATTCAAAACTCAGGTTTTTAACATTTGAAAATGAAGAACCTTTAAA
>WTKB01000261.1 GCA_011524575.1 Aquimarina sp. | reverse complement strand
TAAGTTACAAAAAAGCTCTCGAACGATAGTGAGGGGTAGTTCAACAATGTATAAGCGGCATTAAAACACATTTTATACCAAACGTTTTAAGCAATTAGACCATTCAAACTTAAAAAAGAAAAAAATGTCAGGAAAATTAATAGTAACGGTTGGCGATACACATTCTTGCCCAATGGTTACAGGAACAACACCTCATGTTGGAGGTACCGTTATTACAGGAGCATCTAGTGTAATGCTAAATAATAAGCCAGTAGCACGAATGGGAGATAAAGTAATTTGTACAGGCACTGGTATGATAGCGACTATCATACAAGGCGATGCAAATGTATTAATAGAAGGAAAACCTATAGCTTATGTAGGTTGTATGACCTCACATGGTGGAATATTAACATCAGGACAAGCCAATGCTTTTATCTCTGGTAGTAAGCCTGCTAATATCGTAACTATGCCTATTGAAGAAATAGAATTTCCTAATATTACTATTAAAAACAGGGTGTTAGCTGCTTTAGCTGGACATGGAAAAAAACTTAAAGAAGCACAAAAAAAACAGCAAGAAGCTAAAAAAAATAGCTACTTAGTAAATGTAAACTTTAGTGCATAAACTCCCAAACTATGAATGTAGAATATCCAATACTTCCTCCTTATGGCGATAATCCTACCGAAGAAGATAAAGAAAACACTATTGCTCGTTATTATGGACATCAAAACCGTGCAGGGTTTTTTCCTGTAGGTACACACAACACTTGGCATGGTGGTATACATATCGAAGATTTTGGAACGGACATTCGTGCCATTGCAGACGGTAGAATTATAGCCTATAGAATACCTAAAGATTATTTTCCCGAAAAAGGCAACGAAAAAAATAAATTTTCTAACGGATTTATTCTTATTCAACATAACTTTGAAACTCCCGAAAAAATTAAATTCCAATTCTATAGTTTGTATATGCACTTACAACCTAAAACAGAAATGGAAAACAGTCCAAACGGTAGAAATATTCCTGAATTATATGCAAAATATACTGCAAAAACTAGAGTTAATGTAAGAGAAACAGGTTTAAAAGTTCGCGAATATTGTGAAGACGATACCACAAAGTCTAGAGAAGTTAGATTTATTCCTAAAGGGGGGTTATTAAAAAAAGACAACACTACTCCTCCAAAAGGACATTGGATGGAAAACAACACACAATATGTTTTCTGTAATCATAATGGAGAAATACTTTGTGCTTACAAAGGTTGGCTCTTAGATTATGATGATGAACATTACCAAGTAAATCACCTAAAAGCAAAAGACTCTAATTCTTTTAATAGCAACACACCAAAAGGAACCATGTTATTTGATGCTATTGGAGGTGCATACATTGGTATGGAATGTGAAAATGTAACACTTGAGATTGAAACAACCAAAAGCAAAGATTGGTACAAAGTAAAAAAAACTAATAATTTTATTTTAGTCAACGATTGTACAGCCTTAACCAAAAAATTCAAAGATGATATAAAGTTTGACAGCGTTGAAAATGTAGATTTACCTATAAAAGCAGGACAGATAATTGGTGTGCCTAGTAAATATGAAGCTGATAATCTTAAATTTTACACGATAGTACATTTAGAAGTGTTCTCTGATGATAAAAATTTAACCAATTTCATTAACAACATAAAAGATAAAGACCGTACATCTTACGAAATAGCTAAAGATAAAACACTTCAAGTAGCCAAGCCTTGTAACTTTCTAAAAGCCAATACTAAAGTTAAAATTTACCAAACTAATGATAATTACACTCAAATTGGTTTTGAGGATGTTTTTTGCGAAGCCATTAATGGAACAGACATTGTACACAAAGGAAAAAAAGCAGTATATGTAAACGGTAAAAAAACAACCAAAACAACATATGCTGTTAAAGAAGATAAGTTTACAGAAATTAATAACAAACTAAATAATCTACTACCAAATAAAGATACTTTAGTGTATTGGTCTGGTAAAGTTTCCGAAAGTGTTCGTAAAATTGGTTTTGGAACAGCACAATCAGGAAAAAAATATTGGGTAAATAGTAACGAAGTTACAGGAAATCAAAACGAATGGGTTTCGTTAGTAACAGCTATTACGGCTGTCTATGAAAAACAACCAAATGACACTACACAAGATTCTGTTATTGAAAAAACCACAAAAATTAGAAAAGTAACAAGCACAAAAGATAGTAATGATATTGAGTGGTGGCAAGTTAAAGCAAAAAAACAACAAGGATGGATTAAAAAAAGTGAACTTACCGAAAAGAATCCATACCAATGGGGCGATTATGGTTGGAAAATACTAGAAAATACAGGCGACCAATATTTTTATATGTTTGGTAAACTCGTAGAAAAAAGCGAACCACACCAATTTATACAACAAATTTGGGAACAAGCAGATACTGATGGTGATAAACAATTAACCAATGCCGAGCTGCAAAATGCAGTACGCAATAAAGAAACACTAAATCAAATTAGTAAGTTAATTTGTAAACACCCTAACGAATGGAATACTTGGAAAAATATCAGTAAATTTGAAAATGAACTTAAAACAGTTTGGCAAAAAGGAATTGACGAAGCAGAAGGAACTGATAGTGATGGCAACGATTTAAAACAAAAACTTGAGCAACAACGCGACCAAAAAGTGGAAATGCTAAAAGACAAAATAGAAAAACTTTGTTTTTGGGATAAAATCCAAACAGGAGATATTGTACCTGTTGCCACACGCAGAAAAGAATATATAGCAACTAATCGTAAATTCAACCCAAAATTCCGAATAACTGATGAACAAACCTCTGAAGAAATAGAACTCGGTAAACAATTTGACGCTTTAGAAGCGAAACGAACTCCACGTGCTTTTCCAACTACCGATAGTGTATATCATTT
>WTKB01000150.1 GCA_011524575.1 Aquimarina sp. | reverse complement strand
AAATAATTATCAATAGATTCAAATGATTACTGAGAATCTTGTTTAAACATGGTCTTAGAATTAAGATTTGTGAATTAATAAGGAGCGACTAGATAATCCCCCCCCTTATTTCTTTTTTCAAACAAGGGGGTTTGGGATAGTGTCTATGATTCCGCTCTAAGGAATAATCTGTTTTAAGAAACGTGCCATGGTTGACTTACTTGCTGAGCGAGAAGTTTGACTAACTAAAGATTTATTATTCTGGTAGTCGTCATCAAATACATAACTCAAACACGAACCATTAAAAATAACCTTTTCTGTTTTTAAGTCATGAACCTTGAGATATATTTTACAAGGAGATACATACCTATCACCTAAAAGCTCATTAGCTTTAACCTTAATTTTAGGTCCATTATCTCTATCAAGATAAACAACTTTTGTGCTGATGACATAATCTAATTTTGTATTCGAACTCAAATAGCTTAACTAACTATCAATATCATCAAAACCAATTTCAAAAATTAAATGTTTACCGTAAATATCTTTTAAAGTATTTGCTATATGCAAACGCTCATTAAGATGCTTAGTGAGCGTTTGTTTTAGAATAGCATCGGTTTCTTTTTCATGGACACCGTAAGCATATACACTCATTGGCATTAATAGCCAATTGGCATCTTTAAGACTAATCTTTTCCATTGGATGTTCGAAGGCAAATTCATAATTTCTTAGTTTAAATTGTGTACGACCTATTGAACAAGAATTGAGAAAACACAATGTCATTAGAAAAATACCAAAAACAAGCGTTCTCATATTCTATTAAAATGTGTATCCAATCCTTATGTGAGCTTCCCCTACAAAATCATTGGGTTGATTATTATATCCTATTTTCTTAGAGCTTGTTTAAAGGGAATACAAACTTTTCAATTACAGTTTGTATTCCCTTTAAACAAGCTCTAATTGATTTTAACTAATTTCCCATTAATTTGTAACATCGCATCTGCTTTTAGATTAGTTTTTGTAGCACTCAGGTTGACTTCCATATCGCCTTTGATATTTACTTTTTTAGAAATCATACCGGTTTCGTTTTCGCTATCTAAAGCCAGATTTTTACTACTTTTTAAGTTAAGATCTTTTTTAGACTGAAGATATAATTCATCATCCGATAAAATATCACAGCCTTTTTTAGCCGCCATAGCTATTTTATCTTCAGAAGCTATTTCTATGCCTTCTTTAGCTTGAATATTCACGGTATTTCCTACTAAATTCAAATCTCCCTCTGTACTAATTGTAAGCGATTTATTATTTAGATCAAAGACGATGGCGTTTACCTCATTATCATAAATCCTGATTTGCTCCTCGCCTTCGGTATCGTCTAGTTCAATGGTATGCCCAGATCGGCTACGTAGGGCTTTGATATTATTGGCATCGGTTTGCCACTGATCGGGCTTATTCACTCCTGTATAAAAAGCACCACTCACATAAGGACGCTCGGCATTTCCATCAATAAAACCTACCAAAACCTGTTCGCCTACCTCTGGCAAAAAATGTAAACCTTTGCCTGTACCCGCATACGGGGTTTGCATACGCAGCCACGGTGTGGTTTGGTTTAAAGGCTCTTGCCACAAAAATTGCACTTGTAATCTACTCAGCCCATCAGGGTCTTGGGTATCTACTACCTTAGCCAGCTGAGAATCACTTTTGGGAAAACAGTGGATATTGGTATGTGGATATACGTCCAATTCCGTAGAAATTGCTTTAAATTCGTTGGTATATCTGCCCGAAACATCACAGTGATGCACCACCTCTATTACTCGAAATTCTCCGTAGTTATGATCTTGGTGTTTTACAAGTAATGTTTTACCTAAAGACACCTCTATTTCAGTAGAACAAGCTTCTAAAACAACCCGAGATTGTTCATCTGCTTTCTTTTGAATAGTTGCGGCAGTGTCTAGCTCTTTTTGAGTATATTTCGTTGCCGTATCCGAATAATTTACTTGGGTAACTTCGGGATAAATAGAGGCACTTACCTCATTGCTAAACGCCATAAGACTAGACCCCGAAGCAGCACTACCCGAACTGGAACTACTAGAACTTACCAATTCTTCCTTAAAATAATCCATACTTTGTAAACTAAACCCAGAGGCTGAAGTTTTTAAAGAAATACGCATTGATTTTAAATTTTGATTCAGTTCCAATTCCACACTTTCCCCTAAATCGGGTTTTCCAAAATACAAGGTATCTGTAGCGTATAACAAATACTCCCCATATTTTGCAGCTAACTGTTGAAGATAAGTGTAAGAGTTCAATCCTTGTTGTACAGAATACCCGATAACAGGATCGGCAGTGAGCGATACTACCGTATTCATTTTTTGACTATCTACTTGTTTTACCGTTTCACTAACAATGGTGGAAAGGTTTTCTTCCAAATAAGATTTTAAATCCGAACGCCCACTTAAAAGCACATCACAACTGTGCCCAATAATTAATAACTGTTCTTGTGTATTATGCTCGGAAGGTACTCTAGAACTTTGTACATCCGTAAAAATCCCCTTAAAAGAAAAAGGTTCTTTACTACCTGAAGAAGAGTTACTTGAGATGTCAAATTCTTCAATTTTAATCCAACATTCTTCTCCTAAATAACTTTTACTATTTTCTAATAATTGTACACTTTCTGTAGAAGAAGAGGAAGAGGAAATATCCTTTTCTTCCACCTGAATTTTAAAACAAGCATGATTACCTACTTTCTCATAGAGTTTAAAATCAGCTTTAAGATTTAAAACAACACCAGAAACGGTAACTTCTATTTTTTTAAATATAGACATAGTGATAAGAAGAATTAAAAAGCTATTAGTATGATAATTAGAAACAACTAATATAGTAATTTACAAGATAAACCTCTTTAAAATACAAAAATCATAGTTAAAA
>WTKB01000069.1 GCA_011524575.1 Aquimarina sp. | reverse complement strand
CAAACCCTTGTAAAAATACCAATGCCTACAAAACGCCCGATTGTAGGAAAGGTCTCTTTATTACAAACTCCTGATACCGATTTAGATTATGATAATCGGCTATTTTTTAATCTACCAGAGAAAACCCCGATAAAAGTATTGAGCCTTGGTAATGCGGATGCTACTTTTTTAAAGAAATTACTCCCATTAGGTGATTTTCAAGTGGATCATAAAAGACTTGTAGATTTTGAGTATGGACGAAGTTTAAATACAGTTCAAGTATTGGTGCTCAATGAGCTTTCTAGTTTTAATGAAGCTTTACAACGAACGTTACAAGAGTTTTTAGGACGCAATGGGGTACTCGTTGTAATTCCTTCAATTACTCCAAATGAAAAATTACAATCTTTTTTATCTAAGCAAGGATTTGAATTTTCAAAAGCTCCTGTCAACAAAAATAAAAAACTTACTGTTATACGTGAAAATCATCCATTATTTAAAGATGTTTTTTCAAAAAGGCAAGTACGAAACTTTCAGTATCCAAATGTAAAGGCTAGTTATGTATTAAAAAGTACTTTAGCTCCATTGGAGTTTCAAGATCAAAATGCATTTTTAGCTCAAAAAGATAATATGTTTGTCTTTGCAAGTCCATTAAATAAACAAAATACCAACTTTAAACAATCTCCGCTTATTGTTCCTGTATTTTATAATATTTCTCAATGGGCAGTAGCACTTCCTAAGCTGTATTATACACTTGGAAAGAATCAAGAAATTGCTGTACGATTAAAAAATAGCAGTAAGGCTATAGAAAACAAAGAGAAAGTATATCATTTACGTAATTTAGATTCCTTAGAAGGCTCTTACGCCTTTATACCTTTACAAAAACAATATCAAAATACCGTTTCGATTCAAAGTGATGCGGATCTGCCTGCGTATGCAGGGAATTATGCTTTAGAGTCTCATGCAACTGCTTTTGCTCATGTAAGTTATAATTACAACTCTAGTGAATCTCATTTAGAATTCGATACATTAGTTTCTCAAATAGAACCAGAAAATAAACAAACATCCATTACCGCACTTTTTGAAAAACTCAATAGTGATTTTAGTGTGGTAGAATTGTGGAAATGGTTTGTTATTTTTGCATTGTTTTTTATTGCCATTGAAATCTTACTTTTAAAGTTTTTAAAATGAATTTGCTTTTCAAATCCGTAGTTGTAATTGCTCCTGAGTCCTCTTATCACAACACTTCTGTAGATATACATATTCATAATGGAAAGATTAAATCCATTGGAAGAGGTATTTATATTTCAGAAGAAGTAGAAGTTATAGCTATTGAAGGCTTACATGTATCTTTGGGGTGGTTTGATAGTAGTGTGTGTTTTTTTGATCCTGGATTTCCAGAGCGAGAAACTCTAGAAAAAGGACTTTTAGTAGCGGCACAAAGCGGTTTTACTGCTGTAGCCTCACAACCCAATACGCAGCCTTTTACAGATAATTCTCAGGTAGTGAGTTATTTAAAATATATAGCTCCTCATACAGCTACTGCGTTATTCCCTACAGCTTGTTTAACACTTTCTCAAAAAGGAAAAGTACTGAGTGAGTTGTATGATATGCACCAAAAAGGAGTAACGAGTTTTGGAGATTATAAGTCTCCAATAGCAGATTCTAATTTATTAAAATTGGCTTTGCAATATACTCAGAGTTTTAACGGACTGGTACAATCTTATCCTCAAGATGATCAAATCGCTTTAAATGGACTTGCTAATGAAGGGGAGAGTGCTACACGTTTAGGTTTAAAAGGAATCCCTGCTCTTGCGGAACAGCTACGCATTTCTCGTGATTTGAGTATTTTAGAATACACAGGCGGTAAATTACATATTCCTACAATTTCTACGGAAAAATCAGTAGCACTTATTGCTCAGGCTAAAGCAAAGGGGCTAGATGTTACCTGTAGTGTCTCCGTAAATCATTTACTATTAGATGATACGCTATTAGTTGATTATAATACGGATTTAAAAGTACTTCCTCCTTTAAGAACTAAAAACGATATTATTGCGTTACTTAAAGGTTTAGAAGATGGTGTTATAGATATGATTACCTCAGATCATTGCCCTGTAGATATTGAAGCTAAAAATACGGAATTTGCTAATGCCGATTTCGGAAGTATTGGTCTAGAAACTGCTTTTTCTGCATTAGTAGGCGTACTTTCTATAGAGGTTATCATTGAAAAATTTACTGCAGGTTGGCAACGTTTTGCAACGCCACAGTATGTGAAACCTACTTTTAACCAAGGGGCTTTGGCAAATTTAACCTTTTTTAATCCTTCACAAACTTATACTTTTACAAAGGAACATATTTTGTCATCGTCTAAAAATGCAGCATTGTTAGATAGAACTTTCCAAGGTAAAGTCTATGGTGTTTGTGCAAATAACCAGTGGGTTGTAAATCCTAATTATGAAAAATAAGACTTTTAACCCTCTTGATACACCTGTTGCAGCCCATACAGGTTTTTCTAAAACCTGTGCTGTAGTGGCTTACCTTACCTTACTTGGTTTTATCATTGCTTTTTTTATGAATTTAGAACCAAAAAATAAATTCGTTTATTTTCATTTGCGTCAGTCACTCGGGTTACAAACGCTATTTTATGCCTTTGGTGCCCTTTTAGGAATTGCTCCCTCATTGTATGCAGGTTATGGTTTTTTACTTTGTTTTTCCATACTTTGGATATTTGCTTTTTCATCGGCACTTCTAGGTAAAGAACAACAATTGCCTTTTATTGGAGGACTGTTACAACGTGTTTTTAGTTTTATGAAATAAAACGCAATAAAATGTCATGTAAAATTGTTTCTTTATTTTTTTGTATTAAGAGCTTGTTTAAACTCACTACTTCGTGTAATATAAAATTTAAAGAACTTGGATCACTTTAAAAG
>WTKB01000102.1 GCA_011524575.1 Aquimarina sp. | reverse complement strand
AGATTGAATTTTTCATAGTGGTCAGTTTATAAGTTTGTTACAGGGTTTGTTGGTTATTACTATAAGGTTGTAGTGTAAATATAAGTATATTATATGTGTTTATATGTTAAATAAGTGTTAAAATACTAACAATATGTATTTTATGGGCTTTTTTTTGTGTTTTTATCAAAAATAAAATATTTATGAGATGGTAAATATTTATTTTAACATGGTAAGAGTTTGTTTAAATTGAATACGAACTGTAATTCAAAAGTTTAAAATTTTAGATTACAGGAAATAGTGGGTTTAAGCAAGCTCTTGTATTATAAAGTTCGTGGTCTATTTATAATATGTATAATTATGGTTTATTGGGCGAATTGGTTATATGTTGTTATATTTGTAGATCAAACATTAGAGAAGATGAAAATTTCTTATAACTGGCTCAAACAATTCTTGAATTTAGAATGGGGGCAAGTGCAAATCTCAGAATTACTCACAGATTTAGGTCTAGAGGTAGAAGGCGTTCATAACTTTGAATCTGTAAAAGGAAGTTTAGAAGGTGTTGTTGTAGGTCATATAACAGCATGTGTGGCTCACCCTAATGCAGATAGTTTACAACTTACTACAGTAGAATTAGGACAAGAAAATCCAGTCCAAATTGTTTGTGGTGCTCCAAATGCTCGAGTAGGATTAAAAGTTGCTGTAGCTACTATTGGTACTACAATTTATTTAGAGGATGGAGATAGTTTTAAAATAAAAAAGGGGAAAATCCGAGGGGAATACAGCTATGGAATGTTGTGCTCAGAAAAAGAACTTGGATTAGGTGCTTCTAATGAAGGTATTCTAGAATTAGATACAGATGTTATTCCAGGTACACCACTTTCTAGTGTGTATGAAGTAGAACAAGATACTATTTTTGAGATTGGTCTTACTCCTAATAGAGCAGATGCTATGAGTCATTGGGGAGTAGCTCGTGACCTAAAAGCAGGTTTATTACAAAAAGGAGTAAAGTTAGAGTTGATAGATCCTTCAGTAATGGGGTTTCGAGTAGAGAATCGATTAGATAAAATAGATGTAAACGTAGAAAATAGTGCTTTATGTACTAGATTTTGCGGTGTGATGATTTCAGGAGTTAAAGTTACTTCTTCACCACAATGGCTACAAAACCGTCTAAAGTCTATAGGTATTACTCCAAAAAATAATATTGTAGATGTTACCAATTATGTAATGCATAATTTAGGGCAACCCTTACATGCTTATGATAGTAAAAGTGTCTCTTCAGGAAAATTAAAGGTTAAAACTCTACCGCAAGACACTCCATTTGTGACTCTAGATGGACAAGAATTAAAACTTCATAGTGAAGATTTAGTTATTTGTAATCAAAATGATACACCACTATGTATAGCGGGAGTTATGGGGGGTAAAAGCTCTGGTGTGCATGAATATACCGAGCAGGTTTTTTTAGAAAGTGCTTATTTTGACCCTGTTTCTATCCGAAAAACTTCCAAAAGGCATGGTCTTAAAACAGATGCTTCCTTTCGATTTGAAAGAGGTATTGATCCTAAAGCAACCAAGTACGCTTTAAAACACGCTGCACTACTTATTCAGGAAGTAGCAGGAGGGGATATTACCAGTGATATTGTAGAGGTATATCCTACTAAAGTAGAAGATATTCAGGTTTTTATTAGTTTTGAAAATGTAAATAATCTTGTTGGTCAAGTTATAGATCCGGAACAAATAAAGAGTATTTTATCTTCTTTAGAAATCAAGATAAATAGTATTACTGATAAAGGATTAGGTCTTAGTATTCCTCCATATCGTAATGATGTTACTAGAGAAGCGGACGTTATTGAGGAGATTTTAAGAATTTATGGATACAATAATATTGGCTTTAGTGATAAACTCAATGCTTCTATCGCAAAAATAGTACCAGTAGAACCTCATAAAGTTCAAAATACAGTAGCTAATCAGTTAGTCGCATCAGGTTTTTATGAGATAATGACCAATTCATTAACTTCTGATAAGTATCATGAAATTCCACTACGAGATTTTGATGCTTTAGATGCTGTAAGTTTATTAAACCCTTTAAGTTCTGATTTAGGAGTTCTTAGGCAGTCTGTGTTGTTTTCTGGTTTAGAGGTGATTAGTTTTAATCAAAAACGTCAAAGTAACCGTTTAAAGTTTTTTGAATTTGGTAAAACTTACTATAAAAAACATGGTTCTTTTCAAGAGAATACTCATTTAAGTCTATTGATAACTGGAGAACAATTTCCAGAAAGTTGGTTAGCTGAAAAAAAACAGACCAGCTTTTTCTTTTTAAAACGTACGGTAACTCTAATTTTAGAATCCTTAGGTTTTGTTGATTTTGAGACGTGTCCTGTTGATGTAAAGATTTTTTCTGAAGGTTTAAGTATTTTTTATAAAGAGGATAAAATAGTTGATTTTGGAGTAGTATCTCCTGCAATTACTTCCGAATTTCAAATCGAAACTCCAGTTCTTTATGCAGATTTTAAGTGGGATGTACTTTTAAGATTACTTACTAATAAACGTATAAGAGTAATTAATATTCCTAAATTTCAAGAAGTACGTAGAGATTTTTCTTTATTAGTAGATAAACATATTACTTTTAAAGAAATTAGAGATACTGCTGTAAGCATCGAGAAAAAAATACTTAAAAATGTTAATTTATTTGATGTTTTTGAATCAGATAAACTTCCAGAAGGTAAGAAATCTTATGCAGTCAGTTTTCATTTTTTAGATACGAAAAAGACACTTACAGATAAGCAAGTAGATAAAGTAATGTCTAAATTTCAATCTAGTTTTGAGAAAGATTTAGGAGCTATCTTACGATAAATTTAGAGCTTGTTTTTTTACATTTCAAAAAAAAAATCTGTATTCAACAAATGAGTTGAATACAGATTTTTTTTGAAATA
>WTKB01000122.1 GCA_011524575.1 Aquimarina sp. | reverse complement strand
AACTTAAAATTAAATTATAGGAAAATTCTTATCATTTATCTAGAACATCTATTACTAGATGCTTCAAGCTGCCTACCCTCCAACTTGAGCGCCATACTCTTCATGTTTAAAAGCGTTGGTTTACATGACATTTCACCCCGTAGAGTTTACCTGGTTTCACTACAGCATTACCTGTACTTGCTTTCTGTTGCACTTGTCCGAATTCAAAATGAATTGATGGGAGTTACCCACTACAGTTGGCTATGGTGTCCGGACTTTCCTCTAAATTTATTAATGAAAAAAAACTTAGCGATAAGACCGCTCGCTTAGTATTGCAAAGCTAAATTAAAAAAATAATACTGGCATAACTATTGCTATTTTTATTCGTTATCACGTAAGGTATATAAAATGAACACTTCAAAATGATTTATGAAGCATCATTTTTTTAATGATTGCCTTATATATCAAAATTATTGTCAATATGGCAAAAAAACAGACCTATGATAAAATCTAATATAGACAACTTGTCACTAGAAGAGCTTTCTTCAGATGCGGAATTGATACCTTTAATGACTCCTGAAGATGAAGAGCAAATAGAACAGGAACCACTTCCGGAAAAACTTGCTATTCTAACTCTTCGAAATACAGTATTGTTTCCTGGTGTGGTTATTCCAATTGCTGCAGGTAGAGATAAATCTGTGAAGCTTATAGAATCAGTTAGTAAAGATTCTAAAACTTTTGGTGTAGTTGCTCAAAAAAATGCTGAGGTAGAAGATCCTAATTTAGAAGATCTTTATCATACAGGTGTTGTTGCACGGATTTTAAAGGTGCTTAAAATGCCTGATGGAAATATAACAGTGATCATTCAAGGGAAAAAACGTTTTGAAATTAAAGAAGTAGAAACTACAGAACCTTATATTGTTGCTAGTGTCTCAGAACTAAAAGATGTTAAACCTAGTAAAAAAGATGCGGAATTTACAACAATCATAGATTCTATTAGAGAACTTTCTTTGAAAATTATAAAGGAAAGTCCTAATATTCCATCAGACGCTGCTTTTGCCATTAAAAATATTGAAAGTGATTCCTTTTTGGTGAATTTTATTTCTTCAAATCTAAATCTTTCAAAACAAGAAAAACAGCAACTTCTAGAGATTAATAATCTTAAGAAAAGAGCTCTTTCTGCATTGAAGTTTTTAAATGTAGAATATAAAAAATTACAGCTTAAAAATACGATTCAGAATAAAGTTCAGAATGATTTAAGTAAACAACAACGAGATTACTTTTTGCATCAACAAATCAAGACCATACAAGAAGAGCTTGGTGGGGTTTCTCATGAAGGAGAAATTCAAAAAATGAGGGAGGATGCAGATGCCAAAAATTGGAAAAAAGAGACTCGGGATCATTTTGAAAAAGAAGTACTTAAGTTTCAACGAATGAGTCCTCAAATGCCAGATTATTCTGTGCAACGTAATTATTTAGAGCTATTTTTAGAGCTTCCGTGGAATACGTATAGTAAGGATCATTTTAATCTTAAAAAAGCAGAAAAAATACTCGATAAACATCATTATGGTTTAGATGAGGTTAAAAAACGAATTATTGAGTATTTAGCAGTACTTAAACTTCGTAATGATATGAAGTCTCCTATTATTTGTTTATACGGTCCTCCTGGTGTAGGGAAAACTTCTCTTGGTAAATCTATTGCAGAGGCATTAGGTAGAAAATATGTAAGAATGTCTCTAGGTGGTGTTCATGATGAATCGGAAATTCGAGGGCATCGTAAAACTTACATCGGAGCTATGCCTGGTAGAATTCTTCAAAACCTTAAAAAAGCGGGTACTTCAAATCCGGTATTTGTACTTGATGAGATCGATAAACTAGGGCAAAGAGGAGGGAATGGAGATCCTTCTTCGGCTTTGTTAGAAGTTTTGGATCCAGAGCAAAATGAGTCTTTCTATGATAATTTCTTGGAAGTTGGATTTGATCTTTCAAAAGTACTATTTATAGCTACTTCTAATAATATGGGGGCGATTCATCCAGCACTGAGAGATCGTATGGAAGTTATTCATGTGTCGGGCTACACTATTGAGGAAAAAGTAGAAATTGCTAGAAAATACCTTGTTAAAAAACAGCTTAAAAATCACGGATTAAAAAGTACGGATTTAAAAATATCCAAGCTTATTCTAGAAAAAATAGTTGAAGGGCATACCAGAGAGTCGGGGGTTAGAGGCTTGGATAAGCAAATTGCAAAAATATCAAGGTCTATTGCTAAAAATATTGCCACTCAAGAAAACTACGATCCTAAATTAAACAAAGAAACACTTAAAGAAATTTTAGGTGCTCCAAGATTAGAGCGCGATAAGTACGAAAATAATAATACTGCAGGGGTAGTTACTGGGCTTGCATGGACACAAGTAGGAGGTGATATTCTATTTATTGAATCTCTTCTTTCTAAAGGAAAGGGACAATTGAGTATTACAGGAAATCTTGGGAAAGTCATGAAGGAATCTGCTACGATTGCTTTAGAATTTCTTAAATCCAATTATAAAAAGTATGATATTGATCCTGAACTTTTTGAAAAGTGTAATGTTCATATTCATGTTCCTGAAGGAGCAACTCCAAAAGATGGCCCAAGTGCAGGTATTACAATACTTACTTCATTAGTTTCGCTTTTTACACAACGTAAAGTAAAGAATAACTTAGCCATGAGTGGGGAAATTACTTTAAGGGGTAAAGTACTCCCTGTGGGAGGAATCAAAGAAAAGATATTAGCTGCTAAACGTGCGGGTATTACAGACATTATTTTATGTCATGAAAATAAACGTGATATTGAAAAAATAAATCAAGACTATTTAAAAGGACTTACTTTTAATTATGTGAAAGAAATGAAAGAAGTTATTGATTATGCGGTTACTTCTCAAAAGGTTACTGATCCTTTTGA
>WTKB01000073.1 GCA_011524575.1 Aquimarina sp. | reverse complement strand
TTAGAATCGGTATCGAAATTTGTGATTGAATTTTGCCAGAGAAAACGAGAAGGCTCTAAAAGCTGATCATCATGCAATGCCAGAGCATAAGAATGATTCCAAGCAATACGATGTTTCAAAGTTGTTCGTTGAGCTGCTACAGATAACGACACTAAAAAAAATATAAAATAAAGTCTCATGAAAAAAACAAGTTTTAATATATAAGAGGGAAGTACATTAAGAGCTTATTTAAACATGCTCTAAAGTACAAATCAACCTAAAATTGTAAACAAATTTAATGGTTACTTATCAAAATTTTAACCAAAATCACAAACTGATCTAAAAAAAACAGAATATAACCTCAATTTTTGAAATAATTTATAGCATTTCATTATAAACTAAAGTTTAAGTAATTTAAATTTTATTTTTTTGTAAAAAAAAAAACAATCCTATGGAACAATCCGTTCTTGAACTTATAGATGCCAGTATTGGATATCGAGAAAAAAAAGTATTCCAAAATATATCCATGCAAATTGCAAAAGGTGAATTTGTATATCTTATTGGTAAAACAGGATCTGGAAAAAGTAGCCTATTCAAAACCCTCTATGCTGATATTCCACTACTTGAAGGAAAGGGAACACTACTCTCCTATTCGTTAAACCAATTAAATAACAAAGAAATTCCTCAATTAAGAAAACAATTAGGGATTATTTTTCAAGATTTTAAACTTTTAAATGATCGAAATGTCTATGAAAACTTAGCTTTTGTGCTAAAAGCTACAGGATGGAAAGATACAGAACAAATAAAAAAACGCATTAACGAATTACTTATTAAAGTAGGTATTCAAGAAAAACAAAAACAATTCCCCTATCAACTCTCTGGAGGAGAACAACAAAGAGTAGCTATTGCTCGAGCATTACTCAATAATCCTGATTTTATCATTGCAGATGAACCTACAGGCAATCTCGATCCTGAAACTTCAATAAAAATCATGGAATTACTTTGGGAAATCAATAAAGAAGGTAAAAGTGTTTTTATGGCAACTCATAATTACACACTTCTCACAAAATTTCCAAGCAAAAAACTGCGTTGTCAAAATGGACAGATTTTTGAAGTTATTCAGAAAACATAATTATTTCAAACATATTCTTTATTTTTGTTTACCCGTAAAGCATCTTCAAACATGCTAAGAGCTTGTTTAAAGGAATACGAACTGTAATTCAAAAGTTTGCCATTATTGGTTTACTTTTAAATGATGCACCTATCAAGATATGTAAATCTTTTTAAAGTGATTCTAGTGCATAAAATTTTGGATTACAGGAAGTAGTGCCTTTAAAAAAAACTCTAAAATATATGGGATTCCATTACTCATGATATAACTTAAATTAAAATCCATCATGGCATATTTATTCACATCTGAGAGTGTTTCAGAGGGACATCCAGACAAAATTGCAGATCAAATTTCAGATGCTTTACTTGACAACTTCTTGGCTTTTGATCCAGAATCTAAAGTAGCCTGCGAAACTTTAGTAACTACAGGACAAGTAGTACTTGCAGGAGAGGTAAAATCTAAAACCTATTTAGATGTTCAAAAAATAGCAAGAGAAACTATTAATAAAATTGGATATACTAAAGGAGAATACATGTTTGATGGGAACTCTTGTGGAGTACTTTCTGCCATTCATGAACAAAGCCCAGATATTAGCCAAGGTGTTGATCGTGAAACCAAAGAAGAACAAGGTGCTGGTGATCAAGGAATGATGTTTGGATATGCCACCATAGAGACAGAAAACTATATGCCTCTAGCCCTAGAGCTTTCTCATAGACTTCTTATCGAGCTTGGACACCTACGTCGTGAAAACAAAGAAATCACATACCTAAGACCCGATGCCAAAGCCCAAGTAACCCTAGAATACGATGACAACAACAAGCCACTTCGTATAGATACTATTGTAATTTCAACACAGCATGATGATTTTGACACTGATGATAAAATGCTTGCTAAAATTCGTAAAGACTTAATAGAAATCTTAGTGACGCGTGTAAAATCAAAATGTAAGCCAGAAATTGCAGCGTTATTTAACGATGCGATTACTTACCATATCAATCCTACTGGAAAATTCGTAATTGGTGGACCACACGGAGATGCTGGTCTTACAGGTCGTAAAATTATTGTAGATACCTATGGAGGTAAGGGTGCTCATGGTGGAGGTGCTTTTTCTGGAAAAGACCCTAGTAAAGTAGATCGATCAGCAGCTTACGCTACACGCCATATTGCTAAAAACATGGTTGCCGCAGGTATTGCAGACGAAGTATTAGTACAGGTTTCTTATGCTATTGGAGTTGTAGAACCTATGGGGATTTTTGTAAATACTTATGGTACTTCTAAAGTAAATTTAACGGATGGAGAAATTGCAACTAAGATAAAAGAAGTATTTGACATGCGTCCTTCTGTTATTGAAAAGCGTTTAAAACTTCGTGCACCAATTTACAGCGAAACCGCAGCATACGGACACATGGGAAGAGCTCCGAAAGAAGTACAAAAAACATTCAAATCTTCTAACGGTGAAGAAGTTACCTTAAATGTAGAACTATTCACTTGGGAAAAATTAGATTACAAAGAAACCCTTCAAAAAGCATTTGAAAATGCTTATAAAGTGGAAGCAATCGCTTAAAATAAATTAAGAGCTTGTTTTATAACTTGTTAAAAGGCGATTACTTTTATTAATAAAAGTAATCGCCTTTTATTTATTGAAGCAACTAATCTTTGATAAATGTATTTTTTTTCAAACAAGATAATACCACAAACAAATTCATTTTTATGAATTAAAAATAAAAACACTTTTTTTTTTAAAAAAAAATTAAAAAAACACTTGTCAAAACAAATAATAGATGTATATTTGCATCACCTTACACAACGAAGGGCAATTAGCTCAGTTGGTTCAGAGCACCTCGTTTACACCGAGGGGGTCGGG